>NZ_VLJG01000025.1:0-47575 GCF_007829415.1 Aminobacter sp. J44
GGGTCTCGCTTGCCGAGTTGCACACGCTGCGACGCGAGGATGGGGACGACTGATCAGCTGCTCTGGCTCGGGTTGTCGGCGTTCAAGCGGATTTATTGACGTCCGGAATATAACGGCGTTTTCGTTTTTTGGGCCTGTTCTCCCCATTACTCCAGAAAACGCCGTTTGCGTAGAAAGCGATTCAGAAGCGGATCGAGATGGAATAGCGGGTAGCCGAGTCGGGACCGGACGCCTCGAGGTCTCACGCCATGCAGGCTGGCAAGAGATGGTAGGAGCAGGGCAGTTGTAGGTGCATCGAGGACGGACAACTACAACTCGCGCTCCGTGCACGGATAGGTGCAGCTTAGCATTTGCCATCTTGTGACGCCATCCCATCTCCTCCTGCGCGTCCACTGAGCGTCGAGGTATGCCGAGGAGATTCCCGAGCCGTATCGGATGGCTGCCAGCGGAGCCGTTGGCGAAAGGGAGGTATCGCCGACGGCGACACGGACGAATGTTCGTTTTGAGCCGGAGTTGACGTCGCGGCCCCGAGCCCTGTATCGATCGCAAACTATTAGATCTTTCCCGTTACTATCGGGGAAGCAGGAGAACGAAAACTTGAACTGGCAGTCCGCTGGAGGATCAGCCATCGCACACTTGAGCGGTGGCGTTGGACCGGTGAGGGACCGAAGTTCCTCAAGGTGGGCGGCCGGGTGGTCTATCGCCTGTCCGATGTCGAGGAATACGAGCAGTCGATTATCCGCTCCAGCACCTCCGACCCTGGCCAGGCTCAGCAAGCGGGCGCGTGACCATAGCTCCAGGATGGCGGTTGGCCAAGGCGCAGCCGCCATCCCAGCCCTCTCCCTTGCTTGCAAACCCTACCCATTTCGATTGAACCCACTCCGCTTCTCGGATAGCTTGATTGAAAATCCAGAAACTGGGCTCGCCTAGTTTCGGGACGGATCATGTCGCTGGGAGTGCATGGTGGGAACAGAGAAGGCTGATCTTCGGTGGGGCGTCGAGCGACGGCTCGAATTCATCGAGTTCCGCCTGTTTTGGGAGGGGCACGTGAATCGGGGCGATCTGATGGAAGCGTTCGGCGTGTCGGTGAACCAGGCGTCCACCGACCTGAACCGCTACATCGGCATGGCTCCGGACAACATGACCTGCGACAAGACGACGCGCAAGCGATCTATTCGTTTCGGGCGGCCACCGTTCGCAACATCCTCGACTTCCCGAAGGAGTTCTCGCCGGCGGCCGACGTGATCACGCTCGACCGCAATTACCGTTCGACCCAGCCGATCCTCGCCGCCGCGAACGGGGTGATTGGCTTGGCGCGGGAGCGGTTCACCAAGAACCTTTGGACCGATCGGCCCTCGAACGAGCGGCCGCGGTTGGTCACGGTGCGCGATGAGGCCGACCAGGCGAAATTCGTGGCGAACGAGGTATTGGAAAACCGAGAGAGCGGGATGCGCCTCAAGGATCAGGCGGTTCTGTTTCGGGCAAGCCATCACAGCGGGCCGCTTGAGATCGAACTGACGCGTCGCAACATTCCGTTCAAGAAGTTCGGCGGCCTCAAATTCCTCGACAGCGCGCATGTCAAGGACATGTTGGCGGCACTGCGTTTCGCGCAGAACCTGCGCGATCGAGTCTCGGGTTTCCGCGTGCTGCAGCTCCTGCCCGGCGTCGGGCCAGCTACGGCGCAAGCCGCGCTCGATGCCGTGGCAGACAGCGCCGACCCGATCGATACGCTCGACAATCTGCCCTGCCCTGCCCGCGCCCAGGCTGAATGGCCAGGCTTCGTCGAGCTGATCGCCGGCCTACGCTCCGGTTCGTCAGGATGGCCGGCAGAGATCGGGCAGGCCCGGTCCTGGTACGAACCGCATCTCGAACGCATCCATGAGGATTTCGCGATGCGGCGGGCCGACTTGCTCCAGCTTGAAGACATCGCCGCCGGTTACCCGACCCGCGAACGCTTTCTCACCGAGCTCACGCTCGATCCGCCGGATGCGACATCCGGGCAGGCCGGCGTGCCGCTGCTCGACGAGGACTATCTGATCCTCTCGACCATCCACTCCGCCAAGGGACAGGAATGGCGCTCGGTGTTCGTGCTCAACACCGTCGACGGCTGCATTCCTTCCGATCTCGGCGTCGGCACGACTGACGAAATTGAAGAGGAACGTCGTCTGCTCTATGTCGCAATGACACGCGCCAAGGACAGTCTCAATCTCGTCGTGCCGCAGCGCTTCTTCACGCACGGCCAATCCTCGACCGGCGATCGGCATGTCTACGCCTCGCGGACGCGGTTCATTCCCGCTAGTCTGCTGAAACTGTTCGAGTGCAAGACCTGGCCGGTGGTTGCGCCTGGAGGCGCAGGCGGCGCCGGTCCGCGACAGGTCCGCCTCGATGTGGGCGCGCGCATGCGCGGCATGTGGCGTTAAATCGAGATGGCATCACCATGAGCGTTCCGCGGAAAGGAGGCGCCGATGACAGAGGGATTGGTCCGCGCCGCGCGGCCTGACGCCGCCGAAAAGCAAGGTGCTAACCCCGTCCGCAAGGTCATCCACTGCGACATGGATGCTTTTTATGCCTCGGTCGAGCAACGCGACAATCCCGAACTGCGCGGCAAACCGGTAGCCGTCGGCGGGTCGGCCGCCCGCGGCGTCGTCGCGGCGGCGAGCTACGAGGCACGCGCCTTCGGCGTGCGATCCGCGTTGCCCTCGGTGACCGCGAAACGCCGCTGTCCCGAACTGATCTTCGTCAAGCCCCGCTTCGATGTCTATAGGGCAGTCTCGGCGCAGATTCGCGAGATCTTTGCCGAGCATACCGATCTCATCGAACCGCTCTCGTTCGACGAGGCCTATCTCGACGTCACCGAGAACAAGCAGAACATCGGCATCGCCACCGAGATCGCGACGCTGATCCGGACCCGGATCAAAGAGGTGACCGGGCTCAACGCATCGGCCGGGATTTCCTACTGCAAATTCTTGGCAAAGATGGCGAGCGACATCAACAAGCCCAACGGCCAGGCCGTCATCACGCCTGCTATGGGACCGGGTTTCGTGGCGACATTGCCGGTAAAGAAGTTCCACGGCATTGGACCGGCGACAGCGGCAAAGATGCAAGGCCTGGGGATCGAGACCGGCGCCGACCTGCGCGAGAAGACATTGCCGTTTCTGCAGGAGCATTTCGGCAAGGCGGGCGGGTGGTACTACCGGATCGCGCGTGGGATTGATGATCGTCCCGTGCAGCCGGACCGGCCGCGCAAGTCTGTCGGCGCCGAAGACACGTTCACGTCCGATATCTTCGAGCTCGAAGTGGCCAAGGCGGAGTTGGCGCCCCTGGTCGCCAAGGTCTGGCGTTATTGCGGGGACCGTGGCTTCTCCGGCAAGACGGTGACCGTGAAGGTGAAATATGCGGACTTCCAGATCATCACCCGGAGCCGAACCATTCACGGATCCATCCGGAGCGAAGGCAAGCTGCGCGAACTTGCGGTCAGCCTCCTGGAAGCGACGTTTCCGGCATCGAAAGGCATCCGCTTGTTGGGGATCTCACTTTCATCCCCGGTATCGGAATCTGATGCGCTTGAGGCCCAGCTTTCGTTACCGATCTGAATTGTGTGCCACCGAGTGCAGTCCAAACTCGTCAATATTGCGCGGTTGTGATCAAAGGTCGTTGCACAATCTGGACAATCCGGACGTTCTGCACTATCTATGCCTTGAAACGTTGGAGGCGATGATGGTCGCAACAGCTCGCAAACCCGGAACTGACATGCAGCTCAATGTAAGCCGCGCGGCGGCTGCCGACATCCTCGATGTGCTCGCGCGTCACAATCCGGGCGTTCCCAAGGCAGCATTGAAGGGCAAGAGCAAGGTCGTTGCCGCAGTTGCGGCTGCCACTGTGGGGCTGTCCGAGGAACAGCAACGGCGTATCCTGGCGCATGAGAAAGTGCTCGGGAAGACGATGGAATCGGTTGTTGCTGACCTTGGCGGTGAGCATCCTGACGAGCTTATCAGGGTCGAAGCCGACAAAATCGTCGAGATCAGCCAAGGTGAAGGTCTGGGCGATCTGCTGGATGAGTCCGAGGGTCGTCGGCGGCTCCAAGCGATTGCGGCGTCGGTTCGCCTCGAAGACTGGGCCGGCCCGGTCGCCGGACCAAGTGAGATCGAACGCAAGTTCGGTACACGGCGGTCTACACTGCACGAATGGCAAAAGCGTGGGGCAGTCATCGGTCTCCTCAGGGGTGAACGAAAGCATGTTTTCCCTCTCGCACAGTTCGTCGATGGCCGGCCGATCGAGGGCATGTCGGAAATTGTACGTGTGATCGGCAATCCACGGGCGGCCTGGCAATGGCTCGTTCAGTCCAAGCCGAGCATCGGAGGAACTCCTCTGGAACGCCTCAAGAATGGACACATCTCTCAGGTCGTCGAAGCGGCCGAACGCGATTTCGGCTGACCGTGAAGCTGGATCCGAAAGTCGTCGCGGAACTGGCCATTCCGTTCCGCCCCTCGGCCTATTTGCGCGTTATGCCTAAGGTCCATGCCGGAACCCCTCTCGGCATGGGCTTTGGGCAGACGCGGTTTTCCGCTCCCGATAATTCGTTCAAGGTCCTCTACATCGCACGTGACATCGCCACGGCCATTGCCGAGACGATCGTTCGGGATCGGTTTGAGGGGCGAGCGAAGCGTATCCTCGACTTCACGGAGGTGGACGATTGGGCTCTTTCCGAAGTGTCGACGACAGGTCCGTTGACGGTGCTCGACCTTCGGACCACGGGTCTGCTCAGACTTGGCGTGTCCACCAATGCATCGCGGGCCAAGAATCATGCGACAGGAAGGCGGCTGAGTCATGCACTCTATCATCGTTTCGCGATCGACGGCATCCTCTACGCATTGAGGCTGACATCGGCGGAGTGTGTGGCCGTCTATGATCGGGCTGTGCCGGCCAAATTGGTTTCGACTGACGCAGAAAGTCTTGTCCGGAATCCTCATCTGATTGATGCGCTTCAATCCCTGAACGTGACAGTGCGGACTTCCTAATAGATTCTCAATGCTGAGCAACGAAAGGGACAACCCAGTTTTCGGTTCTTTGCGGCACGGCGAGCCTTTTGTGTCGCTCAATTCCTGAAATCTGCTACGACGCAGGCTTCAGCTTGCCCGTGCCATAGGTGTCTGCCAGGCCGGTGTAGCGACTGTCAGTTCGTTTGTTGGTGCGTATTCCAGAGGGTTGCGCCGACCCGAAAACCGTGAATCAATCGCGGTGGGGACGCGGCAGCCTTCGGAGTGTCGAGGTAATGCGACGTTTCAGACTTGCTGGTCAGGTTATCGACGAAATGGATCCAGGCCTGCAGAGTATTTTGGCAAATGCGTATGATTTACGCATTCGACCTCTCTGCCTTTGTCGGGAACCTGGCTTAGCAATGTATATTGCGCGAGTGTCAACGGCGGTGCAAAATCCGGCCACGCGGCGGCGCAAAACCAGGCCAGGTGGCAGTGGCCTGCGCCATGGCGCGCGCGCTTACCAATAGCTGGCGCGTGCCATGGCGCATTGGCCTCTTTGGGCCAAAACGAGCGATCTGATCTCAGGACTTTTGTTGCCGCTTTCGGGCAGTGCTGTTGGCGAGGCGATAGCTCTCGCCGTTCATCTCGAGGATGCTGACGTGGTGGGTCAGCCGGTCGAGCAGTGCGCCGGTGAGGCGCTCGGAGCCGAAGGTCTCGGTCCATTCATCGAAGGGCAGATTGCTGGTGATCAGGGTCGAGCCGCGCTCGTAGCGGTGCGAGATCAGCTCGAACAGCAACTCGGCGCCGGTCTTGGACAGCGGCACAAAGCCCAGTTCGTCGACGAGCAGCAACTTGACGGCAGCCATCTGCTTCTGAAAGCGAAGCAGGCGACGTTCGTCGCGGGCCTCCATCAGTTCGTTGACCAGGGCTGCGGCGGTGGTGAAGCTGACCGACATGCCCTTCTGACAAGCCGCCAGCCCGAGGCCAAGGGCAATGTGCGTCTTGCCCGTGCCGCTTGGGCCAAGGGCAATGACGTTCTCGCGCCGCTCGATCCATTCGCAGCGGGCCAGTTCCAGCACCTGCATCTTGTTGAGCTTCGGGATGGCGCTGAAGTCGAAGCTGTCGAGGCTTTTGACCGTGGGGAATTTGGCGGCCTTGATGCGGCGCTCGACCATCCTCCGCTCCCGGTCGATCAACTCCAGTTCAACAAGCCGGGCGAGGTATCGGACATGATCCATGCCTTCGGCCGCACATTGCCGGGCCAGCTTCTGATGTTCCCGCAGGAACGTGGGCAGCTTCAGCGCCTTGAGGTGATGGGCGAGCAGGATTTCCGGACCATCGCTCATGCCGCGTCCTCCGCATCGCCCGACAACAACCGCATATAGGAGCCGGGCCTGGTTTTCTCGACTGTTGCCTTGGGTAGATAGGGATAACAGTCCAGGTCCAGCCGGGGCGGACGGTGTTCAACACGGCAAAGCAGCAGGTGCTTCACGGCGTCGAAGCCGATTGCGCCCATCTGAAGCGCCTGCTTCACCGCGGCATGCAGATCAGCCAGATCAAAGGTCTCGAGCAACCGCAGGACCTGGACGTATTCGCGTCGGCCATGTCGGTTCATGCGAGCTTCCATTAGCCGGCGCAACGTTGCGAACTCCTCGGGAAGCTCCCAGCCTTGCAATGGTGCGGCCTGATCGAGTGCGTTGATCTTCTGCTCCAGCAGCGGCAGGTAGTGGATCGGGTTGAAGACGATCTCCTCGCGATCCCAGCAGCGGGGATGGCGGGCAATGACCTCGCCCCGGCAGCCGATCACCACCTCGTGGACATAGGCCCGGATCCAGACATCCTGATGGCCGAAGGCAACCGGCACCGAGTAGTCGTTGGTCTTGTAGCGCACCAGACACTGGGACGAGACGCGGCCACTGTCCTGGTCACAGGCGTCGAAAGGCGCGACCGGGAGGGGGCGCATGGCAACCAGATCACGTTGCAACCGCTCGCCGATCGTCTCGCTCTCACCGCGCAGGACATCGTGCTGGCGCTTGCGGCATTGCTCCTCCAGCCAAAGGTTGAATGCCTCCCAGCTCGTGAACTCGGGAAGCGGCACCATGAAGTTGCGGCGGCAATAGCCCACCAAGCCCTCGACATCCCCTTGTCATTGCCTTTGCCAGGACGGCCGTAGTGGTCCCGGATCAGGTAATGCGACAGGAAGCCGCTGAACAGGACGGCCCGCTTGCGGGTGCCATCGGGCAGGATCTTCGCCACCAGGCACCGGTCATTGTCATAGACGATCGACTGCGGCACTGCCCCAAAGAAGGCAAAGGCGTGGATGTGGCCGGCCCCCCCAGCCTCGGCCACACAACCCGGGGAAGGGGCGGAGCGAAAAGGGCGCCCCTGTGCGGCAGATCCAAAACAAAGAAGTGGGCCTTCTGCTCGACACCGCCAATCTTGACCATCGCCTCGCCGAAGTCGGCCTGCGCATGGCCCGGGGGATGCGCCAGCGGCACGAACACTTCCTGGCCCCGCCGTTCTCGCTCCCGGATGTAATCCTTGATGATCGTGTAGCCGCCGGTGAACCCGCACTCGTCACGAAGCCGGTCGAACACCCGCTTCGCCGTGTGCCGCTGCTTCCGCGGCATGGAGCGATCCGCCTCAAGCCAGCCCTCGATGATCGGGATAAAGGGATCAAGCTTCGGCCGCCTGACTTCGGCCGTCCGCCGGTAGCCCGGCGGCACCGAGAACGTCATCATCTTCGCAACCGTATCACGGGAGATGTTGAAGGCCTTCGCCGCCTGACGCTGGCTCATGCCCCCCGCGCAGGCCTGGCGAACCCTGAGATATAGTTCCACGCTGAAAATCCTCGCGCCCTCCCTGCTGTCGCAGAAAGGGAAAGGGTGGACGACTTTTACGCCGCCCGCAGCAGCTCCATGCCGCCGCTTCCGTGGACTAGTTTCTCACCGCCGTTCTCACCTTCAGGTCAATCTCGGTGATGATGCCGAAGCCGGCCTTGCTGAGCGCGTCTGTCGTGCGCCGCACGGCGTCGTCAAATGAACATTGAAGCGTCCGGGAGAAATAGTAGTTCACAGTCGGTCTCCTTTGTCATGTCGATGCTAAACCGGCATGCTCCGGCCCATGGGGATCGGGTGGCGAAGCGGCCTCGATGGAGCTCCGTCCTCCTCTCAGCACGATGTAGATCGCCGGAATGACAAGCACGGTCAGTGCTGTGGAGGATGCGAGCCCGAACAGGAGCGAGATCGCCAGACCCTGGAAGATCGGATCGGTGAGGATGACGGCAGCACCGATCATGGCGGCGATCGCGGTCAGCAGGATCGGCTTGAAGCGGATCGCGCCGGCTTCTAGAAGGACGTCGATCAGCGGCCTGTCGGGCCTGCGCGCGTGCCGGATGAAATCCACCAGCAGGATCGAGTTGCGCACGATGATGCCGGCAAGCGCAATGAATCCGATCATGGAGGTCGCGGTGAACGGAGCGTCGAACAGCCAGTGCCCGCCGAGGATGCCGATGAAGGTCAGCGGAATAGGCGTCAGGATGACGAGCGGCAGCTTGAACGAGCCAAACTGGGCTACGACGAGGATGTAGATTCCGAGGATCGCCACCATGAAGGCGGCACCCATGTCGCGGAACGTCACCCAGGTCACTTCCCATTCGCCGTCCCACAGAAGCGTCGGATGGCTTTCGTCGTCCGGCTGACCATGCAGGACGATTGCCGGCTTGGGCAGGTCGCCCCAGTCGATCTTCTCGATCGCCTCCTGCACGGCGAGCATGCCGTAGATCGGCGCTTCGTAGGCACCGGCAAGCTCCGCCATCACCATCTCGGCGGCCCGGCCGTTGTGCCGAAAGATCGGGTAGGATGCAGCCTCGCGCGCAACGGTGACGACGTCGCCGAGTTCGACCACGCCGCGGCCACCGGGCAGCGCGTTGGCCGGAACCGGCGTTGCCAGCGCGCGTTCGTCGATCGTGCCGTGTTTCTTCGGAAGCGAGAGTCGGATCGGGATCGGCTGGCGCCCTCCGCCGCGATGCGAATAGCCGACGGTTGCCCCGCCATAGAGATAGCGCAGCGTGTCATATACATCCGACTGCTCGACCCGGTAATATTCGAGATTGTCCTGGTCGATGGCGAGGCGCACCCGCTCCGGCTGGTTGTGGTAGCTGTCGTCGACGTCGACGATGAAGGGCACGCTCTCGAAGGCCTCCCGTACCTTGCCGGCGACGGCGCGCCGGGTCTGCGGGTCCGGGCCGTAGATCTCGGCAAGCAGGGTCCCGATGACGGGAGGCCCCGGCGGCGGCTCCACGACCTTCACGGCAGTATCGTTGGGCAAATCGAGGTCCTTGATCCGCTCGCGCATGTCGAGCGCGATCGCATGGCTCGCACGGCCGCGCTCGCCCTTGGGGGAGAGATTCACCGCAACCTGTCCTTGCTCGGGATTGCCCCGCAGATAGTAGTGACGCACCAACCCGTTGAAATCGAAGGGTGCGGCGGTACCGGCATAGGTCTGGAAGGAAACGATCTCCGGAACTTCGACAAGCCTGTCCACAACGGATTGCAACGCCCGGTCGGTATCTTCGACGGAGGAGCCCTTCGGCAGGTCGAGCACGACCTGGAGATCGGACTTGTTGTCGAACGGAAGCAGCTTGACCGTGACATGCTGAGTGTAGAGAAGCCCGAGCGAGGCGAAAGTCGCCAGCCCGACCACGAGCAGAAACGCCCAGGCGCGTGGGCGGCTTGCAAGAACGGGCGTGGCAACCGCGACATAGAGACGTCCGAGACGGCCGCCTGCCTCCTCGTGAGCAGCCGGAGAAGCGCCCTCCCCTTGCGGTCCCGCGTGTTCCCTGCCGATCCTGATCATGAGCCACGGCGTCAGCATGACGGCGACGAAGAAGGAGAACAGCATGGCCGCGGAGGCATTGGCGGGAATCGGGCTCATATAGGGCCCCATCATGCCTGAGACGAACAGCATCGGCAGGAGAGCCGCGACCACCGTCAGCGTGGCGACGATCGTCGGATTGCCGACCTCGGCGACGGCGTCTATCGCCGCCTGGATGCGCGAGCGGCCGTCCTGCATGGCCCAATGGCGTGCGATGTTCTCGATGACGACGATGGCGTCGTCGACCAGGATCCCGATCGAAAAGATCAGCGCGAACAGCGAAACCCGGTTGAGCGTATAGCCCATGATCCAAGAAGCGAAGAGCGTAAGCAGGATGGTCGTGGGAATGACGACGGCGACCACCAGAGCCTCGCGCCAGCCGATAGCGATCGCGACCAGAACGACGATCGAGACTGTCGCCAGCCCGAGGTGGAAGAGCAGCTCGTTGGCTTTCTCGTCGGCGGTCTCGCCATAGTTGCGCGTGACCGTCATTTCCACGTCGGACGGAAAGATCTGGCCGCGCACCTGCTCCAGCCTGTGCACGATCTCCTCGGCGATCACGACGGCATTGGTGGCGGGACGCTTGGCGATGGCGAGAGAGACCGCAGGGGCCCGTTCAAGTCCTTCGCCGGCCCTGCGAATGTCCATCACGCTGCTTTCGGCCGGCGTGGTGGCCAAGACCATATCGGCCACATCTCGGACGTAGACGGGGCGGCCGTCGCGCGCCGTAAGCAGAAGGTTGCCGATTTCGGGTAACGTCTGAAGCGTCTGGCCTGCGATGACGGGGTGCTGGCCGCCGTCATCACGGATCGTGCCGATCCGGAACGAGCGGTTGGCGCCTTCGACCTTGGCGGCAAGCTGCTGCAAGGTGATGCCGAAGAGGGAAAGCCGCTCCGGGTCCGGTTCGACGCGGAACTGTTCGGGCTGTTCGCCGACGATGTAGGTGAGCCCGATATCGGGCAGCTTCGACACTTCCACCTGAAGCTCGCGGGCGAGGCGGGTAAGGTCATTTGCTGTCCAGCGCCCGGCGGCCTGCGCAGTCGGGCGCAACGTGACCACGACGATCGCCACGTCGTCGATGCCGCGGCCGACGATCAACGGCTCGGGGATGCCGACCGGAATGCGGTCCATGTTGGCGCGAACCTTCTCATGGACCCGCAGCATGGCCGCATCGGAATCGGTGCCCACCTCGAAGCGGGCGGTGACGAGCGCGCCGTCGTCGTCCGTCTGTGAATAGACATGCTCCACACCATCGATGCTCTTGATGATGGTTTCGAGAGGCTCCGTGACGAGTTTGACGGCATCTTCCGCCTTCAGGCCGTTGGCGTTGACATGAATGTCGACCATCGGCACGGAAATCTGCGGTTCCTCCTCGCGCGGTAGCGTGATGAGGGCGACCAGGCCGAGGGCAAGTGCGGCCAGCAGGAAAAGCGGCGTAAGCGGTGAAACGATGAAGGCGCGGGTGAGTCCGCCGGCGATCCCAAGCTTCATGGCAGCACGACCCGGTCGCCGACGCGCAGGCCGGACAGCACCTCGACGTGCTTTACGTCGCCGTCCCCGACAATTTCGCCAAGGATCACGGCGACGTCCATCTCGCCTTCGGCCGTGGCGACACGCACATAGTCGACGCCATGCACGGTGCGCACCGCTTCGGGCGGGACGGCAAGTGCGGATCGCTTGCCCACGGGGATGGACACCAGCGTGCGCTCGTTGACGAAATAGTCGCCGATGCCCTCAATCTCGACGTCGGCGATCACGCGCCCTTCGTCGATTTCCGGATAGACCTTGCTGATGCGGCCGGAACGGACTGTCTCGAGCTCGCCGGCGCGTTGCACCAGTCCACGCTCGCCAATGACGACCTCTGCGCCCTCCACGATCTCGGCCGCATGCCGTTCCGGCAAGGAAAGGCGCAGATAATATGGCCCGGGTGCGATACGCGCGATGTCCTCACCTGCCATGATGACGGATCCGAGGGTTACGGGGACGGTGAGGACCCTACCCGTTGCGGGAGCAAGGACTTCACCTTCCTTCGCGCTTTGCTCGACAACCGCCTTCTCCGCAACCGCGGCAGCGGCCTGATTGGTGGCGACCTCGAACTGCGTCCTGGCCTGGTCGACACGGGTCTGGGTCCCGGTGCCGGACGCCCGCAACTGTTCGGCGCGCTCCAGCTCGAGACGCGCATTCGCGAGTTGCGAGTTGAGCGCTTCGAGGCGGGCGTCGGCAGCCCTCAATTGCAGAGCGAGCTTGTCGTCGACGATCAGCGCGATGACGTCGCCCTTGGAGACCTGATCTCCCTCGCCAACCCGAACGTCCTGCACGACACCGCCTATCCGGGCGCGTCCCGGCACGACTATCCGGCTTTCCACGCGGCCGAACACGGCCTTCATCTCGGGAACCGTCAGCGGTTGCACGAGGAACTCGGCGGCAAAGGACATCGAGACGACAAAGGGTGCAGTCGCTGCAAGCGCTGCGGCAAATTGAACAACGGCTCGAATCATGTATTTCATCGCTTTTTCAGGCGGCAATGCGCAACTGCTGCAACTACTTTGAATGTAAGGTGGGGCTGCCTGGATTAGTTGAACGCGCAGCCTGTCTTCACCCCAAGCTTTCGGAAGACCATCGCGGCGGGGCAGAAGCCGGTCAGTGATGCCTGCATGAGATTCAGGCCGACAAAGGCATTCAGCAGATACCACCAGGGCGACACGTAGAAGCCGAGCGCCAGTGAAAGAAGGACCATGAACCCCGCGAACATCATCACGGCACGATCGAGCGTCATTTGACTATTCCTTCTGTTATCGAACCCACTTGTGCGACCGTGGAAGCCATTCCGCATTGATCCGTCTCAAATCGCCGGCTGACAGGGGTCCCGCGGTCCGCAAGGCATCGGGAAAATCGTGGCTTGCATATAACATTCAAAATTCTTAAATTCAAGAACATGAATGTTATGGATATGATCCCCGCTTCCGAATCCGCCGCCGAGCTGATGCGCAGCCTGTCTCATCCCCAACGACTGCTGGTGCTTTGCGCGCTGGTGGATGGCGAGAAGTCGGTTGCTGAATTGCGTCAGGAACTAGGGATCGAGCAGGTGCCGATGTCGCAGCAACTGATGCGCCTGAGGGCGGACGGGCTCGTCGAGGCCCGCCGTGAGGGAACGGCGGTCTTCTACAGCATTACCCAGCCACAGGTCCTGACGGTGATCGAAGCGCTCCACACCGCCTATTGCAGAAAGCAACCCTCAGCCCCCCGACCCGGCCAAAGGGGAAACGAGGCGGCGGACTGACGGCCAGACCAGGCTAGTTCGCCCGACATCCAGGTCGGGCCGTCCTGTCATTCGCCAGCCTTCCCTGCTCTTCCGGAGACTGTAACCGCCTGCTTCTTTGCCGCATCATCCATCAGTTCGTACCACATAGCGTTGAGGACGGCGACGGCCGCGGCAAGGGGCAGGCCAAGCAACCATGCAAAATACCACATTGCGAATTTCCCTTGTTCAATAGGCGTGGCCTGAGCCGTCAGTGATCGACTTCTCATCCACCTTGCCCCACAGCACGCGATAGACCCAGGCGGTGTAGGCGACCACGATCGGCACGAAAACCACGCTGACGACCAGCATAATGAAGAGCGTCATATGGCTCGACGAAGCGTCCCAGACGGTCAGGCTGGCCTGCGGCTGGATCGATGACGGCAGGATGAAAGGAAACATCGACAGCCCGACCGTCGAGATGATGCCGAGGATGGAGACGGACGAGGCAAGGATCGCCGCAACCTCGCGCCTCGCGCGCATAAAAGCATAGGCGCCCGCCGCCCCGGCAAAACCCATCGCCGGGCCGAGCACCATCCATGGATGGGTGGCATAGTTCTCGAACCAGATACCTGGCGCCCGCTCCACCGTCTTGGCGAGAGGGTTGGAGGGGCCGGTCGTGACGACCTCGCTGGTGATACGATAGCCGTCGATGCCGAGCCAGAGCCACAGCCCGCCGATCGCGAACAGGGCGATGGTCACGAGCGCGGCAATGCTTCCGTAGGCACGCGAGCGGTCGGCGACCGGGCCTTCCGTCTTCAGAACAAGCCAGGCCGCCCCGTGCATGACCAGCATGGCGACGGACAGGAGGCCAGCCAGCAACCCGAACGGGTTCAGAAGTTCAAACAATGTCGTGCCCTCATAGAAGATGCGCAGATCGCTTTCGAACCGAAACGGAACTCCTTGCAGGACGTTGCCGACGGCTACACCCATGACGAGCGCCGGCACGCCGCCGCCGATGAAGAGAGCCCAGTCCCAGGCTGTACGCCATGCCGCGCTCTCGCGCTCGGATCGGTATTTGAAGCCGACAGGGCGCAGGATGAGGGCGAACAGGATGGCGAACATCGCGAGGTAGAAGCCGGAGAAGGAGACGGCGTAGAGCGGCGGCCAGGCGGCGAAGATCGCACCGCCGCCGAGGACCAGCCACACCTGATTGCCTTCCCAAACCGGGCCGACGGAATTGATGACGACACGGCGCTCGACATCCGTTCTGGCCACGAAAGGCAACAGGAATCCCGTGCCCAGATCGAAGCCGTCCATCACGGCAAAGCCGATGAGCAGCACACCGAGCAGCAGCCACCAGGCGACGCGGAGAATTTCGTAATCGATATATTGATGCAGGATCATAGTTCTACTCCGCAGCAGCGAACGAGGTCGGAACAAGTTTGGCCTCGGGCTCGTCATCGGGCTCCGGTCCGTGGCGGATCGCCCTGATCATCAAAGCCATCTCGATGATGAACAGCACCGTGTAAATCAGCACGAAGCCGGCGATGGTGGCGAGCACCGTCGCGGCCCCCAGATTGGAGACCGCTGCGGCGGTCGGCAGCACGCCCTCGATGATCCAGGGCTGGCGACCGAATTCCGCGACGATCCAGCCCAGTTCGGCCGCGATCCATGGCAGGGGTATCGAGAAGACGGCGACGCGCAGGAGGAAAGGATAGCGGTCGAGCCGGCGGCGCGCCGAGAGGTAGAAGAACACGGCCATCAGGGCAATGAAGAAAAAGCCCAGACCGACCATGATGCGAAACGACCAGAACAGCGTTGGAACGTGGGGAACCGTGTCCAGCGCCGCCTGATGGATCTGGTCTTCAGTCGCCTGACGCGGATCGTCGACATAACGCTTGAGAAGAAGGGCATATCCGAGGTCGCGGCCATTGTTCTCGAAGGCCGTGCGCACTTCCGGTGCAACATTGGCCCCGCCATTCGTCTCCCGGATCTGCTGGAGTGCGTCGAAAGCCGTGACGCCCCGACGAATGCGTGTCTCGGCATGCTCCACCAGTTCGTCTATGCCGGGGATTTCGGCGGTCAGCGAGCGCGTGCCGATCAGGCCCATCACCCATGGAATCCTGACCGCATAATGGGTTTCGCGAGCCTCCTGGTCGGGAAGCCCGAACAGGGTGAAGGCGGCGGGCGCAGGTTCGGTCTCCCACATGCCCTCCATGGCCGCCAGCTTCATCTTCTGGTGCTCGGTCGACAGATAGCCGCTCTCGTCGCCGAGAACGACGACCGACAGCGCCGCGGCAAGGCCGAACGAGGCCGCAACCGTCATCGAGCGCTTGGCCAATTCGGTATGCCGTTCCTTGAGCACATACCAGGCCGAGACGCCGAGGACGAAAACCGCGGCGGTGACGTAGCCGGCGGAAATCGTGTGCACGAACTTCGCCTGCGCCACCGGATTGAAAAGCACCGCATAGAAGTCGTTCACTTCCATGCGCATGGTCTGCGGATTGAAGACGGAACCGACCGGGTTCTGCATCCAGCCATTGGCAATGAGAATCCATAGCGCCGAAAGATTCGAGCCGAGAGCCACGGCCCAGGTGGCGGCGAGGTGACCGACCCTGGACAGTTTATCCCATCCGAAAAAGAAGAGGCCGACGAAGGTCGCTTCGAGGAAGAAGGCCATCAGCCCTTCGATCGCCAGCGGAGCGCCGAAGATGTCGCCGACATAATGGCTATAATAGCTCCAGTTCATGCCGAACTGGAATTCCATGACAAGGCCGGTGGCGACGCCGAGCACAAAGTTGATGCCGAACAGCGTGCCCCAGAACTTAGTCATCTGGCGCCAGATCGGTCGCCCTGTCATGACGTAGACTGTCTCCATGATCGCCAGCAGCACAGAAAGGCCGAGCGTCAGGGGCACGAAGAGGAAATGGTAAAGCGCGGTGATGGCGAATTGCAGCCGCGAAAGATCTACAATGTCCAGGTCCATTAAGTATTCTCCATTCGCCCATCATCGCAAGGTGTTGCCGGCAGTCTTTGATATCGGTCAATCGCCATCAGTCCGGTCGCAAGTCTTCGAGCAGGGAGGCAAATTCCGGCCCGCCGCGCCGGACGATGGTAGTGATCGATCCCTTGTCCATGATGACAATGCTGTCGGCGAGTTCGGCCTCCCGCCGGATATGCGTGGCCAACACTATCGAACGCCCTTCGGCCCGTGCTGCAAGACGGATCAGGACGTCACGCGCCGTCGGCCCGTCGAGCCCCTCGGTCGGCTCGTCGAGCAGCCATAGCGGCGCGTCGCGCAGGAACAGGCGAGCGAGCGCCAGCCGACGCGCCTGCCCGCCCGAAAGACCAAACCCCCCTTCGCCGAGCCGCGTATCGAGCTTCTCCGGGAGAGCTTCGACATCCTCTCTGAGGCCTGCGGCCTCGAGTGCGGCAAGCAGTCGGGAATCGTCGGCCTTCGGATCGGCAAGGCGAAGGTTGTCGCGCAGGCAGTCCTGAAACAGTTCGGTCCTCTGTGTCAGCAGCGTTGCCACCCGTCGTTCGACCATACCGTGTTCGGCCGCTATTTCCCCGGCAATGAGGGCGAGCAACGTCGACTTGCCGGCGCCGCTCGGTCCCACGAGCGCGACGCGCTGGCCGTCACGGATCATAAGCGAGACATCGCGCAGCGTCGGCGCGGAAGCGCCCGCATGCCTGACCGTTGCATGCGCCAGACAGACGGAAAGGCCGGCAGGAGGACCGAGGGCGGCCGATTCGGGAGGAAGAACCTCCAGACGCGGCGCGATCCGACGCGCCGCAAGCAGTGTGCGCCCCAGCTCAAGGGCGCCTCTGCGCAGTGGCGTGAAAGGTTCCAGGGCCGCGAACGCCACGAGAATGCCGAGCGCGGCGACTGGCGCGTCGATGGAACCTGTCTCGGCAAGCAGCGTCATGGCGACGACGGTGGCCGACAACAGTAGCGTCCCGACAATACCGAAAGCGATGCCCGTCTTGGTTTCTATGCGATTGAGCGCGTCGTCGCTCTCTGCAAGATAGCGGTCCACCGTGGCGGCATCTTGCTGCCGGGCAGCAAGTTGTCCTGCCATGATCAATTCCGTATGACCGGCGACGAGGTCGATGATGTGTGAGCGCAGGATTTCAAGGCCATGCGCCCGTCGCTCCGCCGGCCTTTTCGCGGCAATGGCCGCAACGGTGGGAATTCCAGCCCCCGCCAGCACGAGCAAAAAGACAATCGCGGTTCCGAACAGCGGCTCGATCAGCCCCAGCACGGTACCGCTTGCCAGCGCCACGACAAGCGCGCCAAAAAGCGGCACCAACACACGCAGGTAGAGCGAATCCAGCGCGTCGATGTCGAGCGTCAGCCGGAACAGCAAGCGGGCCGGCCGCTTGATGAGGCCGGCGGCCATGTCGGGCCGGGCCCAACCCCGGAACAGCCCCTCGCGCAGTTCGGCAAGTACGCCGAGGGTTGCATCGTGCGTCGTCAATCGCTCGCCATAGCGGGCGGCGGTGCGGACAAGCGCGAGGAAGCGGATACCTGCTGCCGGGGCGAATACGTCGAAGGCAAGCGCAGTCGTGACCGACAGGCCGGCGATCGCCGTGGCGGTGATGAACCAGCCGGAAAGGCCGAGAAGCGCTACTCCGGCCAGAGCCGTGGCGGCTGAAAGAAGCGCACCGGCAACCGGCATGAAACGATTGCCGGAGAGGAAAAGCACGAGGATCGGTCGCAGGCTGGTCATGCCGCGCGCTCCAGTCGCCCCGGTGTCACGCGCACGATCCGATCCATGCGTGCCGCCAGCGCGGGATCATGCGTAGCGACGATCAGAGTGCGGCCGTCCGCCAGCGCCAGAAGAGCGTCGGCGATCTGCCGGGCGGTTACCACATCGAGATGCGCGGTGGGTTCGTCGGCGAGGATCAGCCCGGTTTCGGGGGCTGCGACAATGCGCGCGAGCGCAAGCCGCGAGGCCTCGCCTCCCGACAAGCCAACACCGCCCTCGCCGACCGGCGCCGCCCCTCTCCTGGCGGCCACCGCGCCGAGGCCCACCAGATCCAGGGCCTTTCGGACCACCTTCCTGCTTATGCCGGGTCGCCCCAGCGTGACATTGCCTGCAAGTGTCGCGGGGAAAATGTGCGGACGTTGTCCGATGAACGCCATGCGTCGGCGCAGCGCTGCAGCTGTACGCTGCGACATGACCTCTCCTCCGATCAGGATGCGGCCGCTTTCGGACAGCGCAAAGCCGGAAAGCAGCGCGAGCAGCGTCGATTTTCCGGATCCGCTGGAACCGAGCAGCGCCACATGCTCGCCGGGGACGACGTCGAGATCGAAGCCGTCGAAGACAGGCTCGGTATTGGAAGCGTGGCGAAAGCGAAGCTTTTCGATGCGAACACCTGGCGGCGAAGATGGAGCCGGCCCGAATGGCAAATCCTCATCTTGGGCCCCGGGAAGTAGCGTGCCTTGCTGTGCAAGATCGCGAACCGCCTGCATGGCCGCCTCGCCCGCGGCCCGGTCGTGCCAGACGGTGGAAAGGTCACGCAACGGTTCGAAGAAGGCGGGCGCGAGCAGCAGAATGAACAAACCTTCTTTGAGGGAAAGCGTCGTCCCCCAGGCGCCAAAGGGGAGTTGTCCCAGAAGGTGGAAACCGACGTAGACGGCGACCATGGCGACGCCCAGCGCGGAGAACAACTCAAGCACCGCGGACGACAGGAAGGCGATCCGCAGCACCGCCATGGTGCGCAGCCGGAGATTTTCCGCATCGAGCCTTAGCCTGCGGGCGGTCATGTCGACGGCTCCGAGCGAGCGGATCGTGGCAAGACCACGCAGCCGGTCGAGCAGGAAGGCGTTCATGCTCCCCAGTTCGACGAGTTGCGCCTTGCTCGCGGCCTTGGCGCGCCAGCCGATGAGCGCCATGAAGATCGGGATCAGGGGTGCAGCGATGAGGAGCACCAGGGCGGCGGCCCAGGACCAGACGAAGACGCAAGCGAAGATCAGCAGCGGCATGATCGTCGCACGCAGTCGCGCCGGCTGGAAACGGGCAACGTGTGGTACGATCGCCTCCGCCTGCTCGGCCAGCGTGCTCGCTGCGAGGCCGGAGGCAGGACGGGCGGGGTCGATCGGCGAACGGTCCGCGAGAGCGGCCAGGGCATCGCGGCGAAGATCGGACAGGGTATGACGCGCCTGACGAAAGGCTATGCGAGCGCCGGCGGCATCGAGAACCGACCTCAGCACTCCGAGGACAAACACGCCTGTCGCATACCACCAGACCGAAGCGGCGGCGTCTCCGGCGCCGATGTTCCCCACTGCCGATGCGAGCAGCCAAGCTTGCGGAATCCAGATCGTGGACGCAAAGATTTGAAGAGCCGATCCAGTCCGGGCTTTTGCATTCGATGCCGGTCGCATGGTCGCATGGCACTGATCGGTATCAGCGTCTCCCTCGCCGCGAGATGCATCGCAAGGACCGATGACCGCGGCTTCCGCTCGCCTATCTTCCGGCGCGCTGATGGAACCGGCTTTGGTCACACTCGCCCCTTCCCGTCTTTTGTTTTCCGACGACCCACGGAGACGATCTTGTCGCTGGCATCGAGCAACCTGGAGATGCGGGAACCCAACCCAAGCAAGGTCGCGAGCCGCTGGGTGTCGAGCTGCTTGACATCATCATACCAGGTCGTCAGTTGCTCGATCAGGCCGTGCATCTCGGTCATGCGTCGCTGCGCGAAGCGTTCGCTCTCGCCCTGCGGATCCTGCATCAGGATTTCGCGCAGCACCGAAAGCGTAGGATCGATTTCGCGCTTTTTTCTTTCCTCGATCAGCGTGCGCAGGATTTGCCAGACATCATCCGGCGCGGAGAAGAACTCACGACGATCGCCCGGCTTGTGGCTTAGCAGAACAAGGCGCCACGCTTGCAATTCGCGCAAGCTCATCGAGACATTCGAGCGTGAAATGCCGAGTGCCTCGACAATCTCGTCGGCACATAGCGGCTTCGGTGAGACATAGAGAAGGGCGTAGATCTGGCCGACCGTGCGGTTGATACCCCAGCGACTCCCCATCTCTCCGAAATGAAGAACAAAAGCCTGAATGAGTGGCGGAAGGTTCACGGCGGACTTTCACGGAGTTCAGAAATTTCTGAAACTTCTATATATAAAGACGTGATTGCGCAAGTCTGCATTGCTAGCGCCTGAGGTGTACATCGCGAAAGACAAGAACCTTCAACACATCTCGTCAGCTCAAAATGGCCATGCTTTATCGAAGCCGTGAGAACTCTGGATCGGTCAACCCCGGAAGATAGTCCGTAGGGCGCCAATGTCCGTATTCGTGGCTTATGACGTCGTACGCGCTTCCATCGGCAAGGAACAAAGGTCGTGGTCACCACTGGCTGACGGTGCATGCCCGCATATGTCTCGTTCTTCCGTGAGGCTGCGGAACGCCTCGAACTGACTGAGATAGACGGTTCCCGTCAGGTGATCGAGGAACGCGGCACGCTTGAGACGATCCATCACGGGACCCTTCACCTCGGTCAGATGGAAGGTGATACCGGCATCCTTCAGTCGGTGATTGATCTCCTCCAGGCTTTCCAGCGCGCTGGCATCGATGGTGTTGACTGCCGAACACATCAGCACAACGTGGCGCAGGTCAGGACGCTCGGCCACAAGTTCGGCAATTCGGTCTTCGAGATAGCGACTGTTGGCGAAATAGAGGCTTTCGTCGACCCGGATCGACAGGATGTGCGGATCGATCTGGACCTGATGGCGTTCGACGTTGCGGAAGTGTTCGGTCCCTGGCACCAGGCCGACGACCGCCATGTGGGGCTTGCTCGTGCGGTAGAGGTGAAGAACGAGCGACAGCGCTACCCCAGCCACCACGCCAGGCTCCACGCCCCACAACAGGGTAACGAGGATCGTCGCCGCCATCGCGGAAAAGTCGGCCTTCGAATAGTCGAAGACCTGGCGGATCGCCTTGAGGTCGACGAGCGACAGGACGGCGACGATGATGGTTGCGGCAAGGGTAGCCTGCGGGAGGCTGGTGAGGAGCGGCGTCAGGAACAAGGTCGCAAATGCGATACCGGCGGCCGTGAATACGCCGGCAGCGGGCGTTTCGGCCCCAGCGTCGAAATTGACGACGGAACGGGCGAAGCCTCCCGTCACCGGATAGCCGGTGGAAAGGCCGGAAGCGATGTTGGCAGCGCCAAGCCCGATCAGTTCCTGATCCGGAACGATGCGCTGTCGCCGTTTCGAGGCGAGCGTCTGCGCAACCGACACGGATTCGACGAAGCCGATGATGCTGATCAGGAAGGCCGGGGCGGCGAGGGTTGCGACCAGGTCAAGGGAGATCTGCGGCAGGCCGAATGCCGGCAGGCCTTGCGGGATCGTGCCGACCAGCGCGACGCCCTTCCCGCCAAGGTCGAGCGCGACTGCAATGAGGATCGTCATGACCACCGCAAGAATCGGCGCGGCCTTGGTCATCAGGTCCGCCGGCCGTTTCGCGACGCCGAGGCCGATCAGCAGAGATTTCAGCCGCGTACGGGCGAAATAGAGGAAGGCCAGTGCGCCCGCACCGATAGCGACCGTGTAGAGATTGATCCGGGCCGCCGCCCTTGCCAGCGCGAAAACAATTTCGGGAAGGGTATCGCCGCCCGCATCGACGCCGAGAATATGCTTCAACTGGCTGGCCGCGATCAGGAGTCCCGAGGCGGTGATGAAGCCGGAGATCACCGGATGGCTGAGGAAATTGGCAAGGAAGCCGAGCCGGAACAGGCCCATCAGAACCAGCATCGCCCCCGACAGCAGCGCCAGCACGATTGCCGCTATGAGATAATCCGTCGTACCTTGCGCGGCGATCTGCCCAACGGCCGATGCCGTCATGAGCGACACGACGGCGACAGGCCCAACCGCCAGTGTCCTACTGGTGCCGAACAGCGCGTAGGCCACCAGCGGCAGGATCGACGCGTAGAGGCCGACTTCAGGCGGCAGCCCCGCGAGCATGGCATAGGCCAACGATTGCGGGATGAGCATGATCGTGACGATGACCGCGGCAACCAGATCGCTGACCAGCGTCGTCCGATCATAGGTACGCGCCCAATCCGTCAACGGCAGATATCCGTTTATCCGCCTCGCAAGGCCGCCCATCTTCGTATCACCTTCCGCTGATCAGGCCGCGTCCGACTGCGTCCGCACTGCCATCGCGTGTCGCGCCAGGCGCGCCGCAGCGATGCCGCCCAACATCGAGCCGACAAAGAGCAGCGCGTCGGCTTCGCCCAGGCCGAGAGCCGGGATGGCACCTCCTGGACAGAAGCCGGTGATGCCCCAACCGACGCCGAACACCGCCGAACCCGCGATGAGCGCGGGGTCGATATTGCGGGCGCTCGGAAGATGAAAGGTTCGATCGAACAGGGGCTGCGGACGTCTGAGCACGAAATGATAGCCGATGGCGGTCACGATGAGCGCACCACCCATCACGAACGCGAGCGAGGGGTCCCACACGCCTGCCACATCGAAGAAACTGAGCACCTTGGCCGGGTTGGCCATACCGGAAATCGCAATTCCTGCGCCGAAGACGAGACCTGCGAAAAGGGCGGAGAGGGTCCGGATCATCAGAAGCCTCCAAGAAGGTGACGAACGATGAAGACGGTCAATGCCGTCGATGCCATGAATGTGAGCGTCGCGGCGATGGAACGTGGCGACACCCGGGCGAGCCCGCAGACGCCGTGTCCGGACGTGCAGCCGGAGCCGAAATAGACGCCAATGCCGACGATCAGCCCGCCGATGACGAGCCATGGCGCTGGTACCGCGCTCTCAAAAGGAATGACCGGCTCACCGGCAATGGCAATGATCAGGGCTGGTGCGGCGATCGCTCCGGCAATGAAGGCCGCCCGCCAGGTCCAGTCGTTCGAGAATGGCGGCAGAAGCCCAGACAGGATGCCGGTCATCCCGGCGATGCGGCCATGGAAGGCCATCAGCAGGACGGCGGCAACGCCGATCAGCGCGCCTCCAAGAAGGGAGGCAAGCGGTGTGAATTCAGTCATCGATCAGTCTCGTCGTTGCGGGTTTGCGGCATCGCTCGTGCAGAACAGCCGGTGCATGGTGTGAATGAATGCTGCCACGCGCGGGTCCGCGAGGTGGTAAAAGACATGCTTGCCCTCCTTGCGACCCGCAATCAGCCCTGCCTCGCGCAACTCTGCGATCTGCTGCGACAGGCCCGGCTGGCGGATGCCGAGCAGATCCTCGAGGTCCCGAACGGAGCGCTCGGCCTCAAGGAGTGCGCAGCAGACCAGCAGTCGATCGGGATTGGACAGCTTCTTCAGAAAGCCCGATGCCTCCTCGACATTGGCCTTCAGGTCGGCTGCTTCGCAGGAAAGCGGCTCAATCACGTGTCAATCCCATGGCGCGCCGCTCAGCACGTCGAGCGGGATCTTAAGGTAACGGCGTCCGTTTGATTCGGGTACGGGCAGCCGTCCGCCATTGGTGTTGATCTGCAGCGAGTGCAAGATCAGCTTAGGCATGGCAAGCGTCCTGTCGCGGGCCTCGCGGGCGGCGACAAACTCCGCTTCCGTCCTGTATTTCGCCATATGGATGTTCTTTGCCTTCTGCTCGCTGACCGTCGATTCCCACAGCGGTTCGCGACCGCCGGGCTGGTAGTCGTGGCCGGTAAAGATGCGGGTCTCGTCCGGCAGGGCGAGGATGTCCTGGATGGACTTCCACAGCACCTTGGCGCTGCCGCCCGGGAAATCGGCGCGCGCCGTGCCGCTGTCGGGCATGAACAGCGTGTCGTGTACGAACGCGGCATCACCGATGACATAGGTGATCGAAGCGAGCGTATGACCCGGCGAGAACATCACTCTCGCGTCGATATTGCCGATCGTGAAGGTGTCGCCGTCAGCAAAGAGGCGATCCCACTGGGAGCCGTCGGCGGGAAAATCCGGCCAGTTGTAGAAGTCCTTCCAAAGCTTCTGGACCTCAGTCACCTTCTCGCCGATCGCTGTGGGCGCTCCGGTCTTTTCCTTGAGGTAGGCGGCGGCCGAGAAGTGGTCGGCATGGGGATGGGTGTCGAGGATCCACTCGACCGTGTAGCCCCTCTCCTTCACGAATTCGAGGATGCGGTCGGCGCTCTTCGATGCGGTCTGGCCGGATTTCTCATCGAAGTCATAGACGGGGTCGATGATCGCGCATTTCTTCGTCTCGGGATCAGCGACCACATATTGGATCGACCAGGTCCGCCGGTCGAAGAAGCCGGTCACTTCGGGTTTCTGTGCCATGGGAATTCTCTTTCTGCGTGCTGCTCTTGGGTGAAGGTGCTAGCGGCCATGTGTGGCGAGCCAGGCCACGCCTCCGGACAGATCGAAACCATGCCTGGCTCCGAACTGCATGAGGTCGGTCTTGGCCATCCGGCCGTCGAGGACCTCTCCGATTGCCCAGAGCGTCAACGATCGTGTGCCGGAGCGGCAAAAGGCAACAACGGGTCCGGCGCTTTCGGCAAGCGTCTTCTGAAAATCGCGCACGAGCTGTTCGGTGATATTGGGCCCTCGCACCGGCAGATGGGCCGAACGCAGTCCGGCCTTCTCGGCGGCGTCGGCGATTGCGCTGGCGGTCGGCTGCAGAAAGCCCTCCCCGTCCGGCCGGTTGTTGACGATTGTCGCATACCCGGCTTGCGCAAGACCGCTGATGTCCTGCGGACTGATCTGGCCGCAAACGGCAAGCCGTTCGTCGATCTGGACCGGCTTCATTTGCCACCTCTCTTAAGAGGACAGGTGTTCAGGCCAAAGATCGAATAGAGCGGGCAGGTTGAGAACAGGCCCGTGAAAAGCGGCACGAGGCCGACCAGTCCCCACCAGCGTGCGTTGCTCTCGAGGACCAACAGGAGCGACAGAAGCCCCAGGCCGATGATGATTCTCAGGGTGCGATCGACGCCACCGACATTCTTCGTCATGTCCGTTCCTCGTCATTGTTTCCGGTTCAATTCCGGCTTCTTCCTTACGTACATACGATTGCAAATAAATGCAATCAATAAAATGTTTCGGACCTACAGTTCTCTCCGGAATTCTTTCTTGCGTGGTGTGCGCCGTCGTCAGGTCGTGCCGGGTGCCTCCTGCTTTCTCCTGCTCATGCGCCACAGAAGCGGGATCAGAACGAGGGCAATCGTCGGAAATATCAGCCAGTTGATGGTCTGCCAGCCGGCCGCCGTCAGCAGCGTTCCGGAAAAGAACGAAGCTGCGGCGACGGAGCCGAAGATGAGGAAGTCGTTCGCGCCTTGCACTTTGCCGCGTTCATCTGACGTGTGGCAGTCGGTTACCATTGCGGTTGCGCCGATGAACCCGAAGTTCCAGCCAACGCCGAGCAGGATCAGCGAGATATAAAAATCGGAAAGGTCTAGCCCGGAAAGTGCGACGGCCCCGGAGCCCGCGATAAGAAGCAGTCCGGCGGCGGTCACCTTCTCCTTGCCGAAGCGACCAATGAGATGGCCGGTGATGAAGCTTGGCGCAAACATGGCGAGCACATGCCACTGGATGCCGAGCGCGGCCTCCCCGACGGTAAACCCGCAGCCGACCATAGCGATGGGGGCCGCAGTCATGACGAAGCTCATTAGCCCATAGGAGACGATGCCGGCCGCTGCTGCGAGCATGAAACGAGGCGCAAGCAGGATCTCGCGAAGGGGTCGGCCGCTGCTCATCGACAGGCGGGCCTGCGCCACTTTCGGAGCGCGCAGCATTGCCAACACGGGAAGCGCCAGAAGCGCCAACACCGCCTGGCTCAGGAAGCTGCCCGCGAAAGGCGCTGCTGGCAGCGCGTCGCGCGTCCAGATCACCAACTGCGGTCCGATGATGGCTGCGATCAGCCCGCCGATCATTACCAGAGAGATCGCCCGTGCCTTGAAGCTGTCGGGGGCGGCATCGGTCGCGGCGAAACGATAGCTTTGAACGTATGCGCCGTAGAAACCGGCGAGAAAGGTGCCAAGGCAGAAGACGACGAATGCTGCTGCGACCACTCCGAGTGTCGCGACGAGGCCGGAGATGAGGCCGATCCCCGCACCGAGCAAATATCCTGTGCGACGACCGAAATGACGCATCACGACCGCGGCGGGGATCGTTCCGAGCGCAAGGCCGAGATTGTAGAGGCTGACCGGCAAGGTCACGAAGGCGGGATCCGGCGACAGGACCTGACCGACGATGCCGCCGAGCGAAATGATGATCGGCGGGCTGGCGGCCCCGAGCGCCTGGGCTGCCGTCAAGATGAATACGTTCCTACGGGCAAGTGCCTCAGCCGGCATAAACAATCCCCAGTCAGTTCTGGGGCGCTTTGCGGCGCCCGATGGCAGGGCCCTCCGAGGCTGCAGCTGCCTTGGCCACCCGTGGTTCGCAGAAAGACTCGTACAAAATGGTCAGCACGTTGCGCGCGGGCTCGCTCTGGATCCGGTACCAGATCATCTGGCCGTCTCGCCGACCGGCGATCAGCCGGTCGCGGCGCAAGAGCGCTAGATGCTGGGAGACGGTCGAATCCCGGATCCCGAGATACTCCGCAAGCTGTCCAACCGACTTCTCGCCATCGATGAGCTGGCACAGGATCAGGAGACGATGCCGGTTGGCAAGCGCCTTCAGCAATTCGCTGGCATCGTCGGCGGCGGCTTCCATGATTTGAAGATCGATTTTCATTATTGCGAACCTACGCAGATTTGAATATATAGTCAATGAGAAATCGCCCTGCCGACGGCACTGCCCCGGCACGGCGCGCTGGAGATCGGATGTATGACGAACGGTGACCGTAACGTTGTCTGCCCGCATTGCGCGGCAGTGAACCGGATTGCTACCGGGCGGGACGCCACTGCGGCCCGCTGCGGATCGTGCAAGGAGAAGCTGTTCGACGGACATCCCGTCGATGCGAATGCCCGCATGTATGATCGCCAGATCGCGCGCAGCGACATCCCGGTTCTTGTCGATGTCTGGGCGCCCTGGTGCGGGCCCTGCCGGGCGATGGCGCCGGCCTTCGCCCAGGCCAGCACCGAACTCGAGCCCGATGTCAGGCTGATCAAGCTCAATTCCGATAACGAACCGGAGGTCGCCGGACGGCTCGGCATTCGCGGGATCCCTACCATGATCCTGTTCCGCGGAGGCAGGGAGCTTGCCCGCACCTCCGGAGCCATGACCGCCAGGCAGATTTTTGACTGGACGCAAAGACATTTGGGCCCGGCAGCCTAGAACAAAGCTGATTTTGCCGTTCGGCGAGGAGGTGAGAGATGAACAGACGAGAACTACTGCTTGGTGCCAGTGCGGCCGGTGCGTTTTCCGCATTGGGCGCGTTTCCAACCCGTGCTCAGGTTTCGTCGGCGCGTGCTCGCATTGTCATTGCGGGAGCCGGTGCCGCCGGTCTGTCGCTGGCCTCCAGATTGTCGCGGCAGATGGAGCATGCAAGCATCACCATCATCGACGCCAAGCACGAGCATCATTTCCAGCCAGGTTATACCTTGGTCGGGGCCGGTCTCTGGCAACCGACGGACGTGACCTTCCGGAACGCCGATTTCATCCCCCCGGGCATCGAGTGGATCGAGGAGGGTGTGGCGGATTTCGACCCTGACGCCAACCGGGTCGCGACCACTTCGGGTCGTAGCGTGAACTACGACTTCCTCTTCGTGGCAACGGGTTTGATGCTGGATTATCGTGGCATCCAGGGTATGGACGAGTCGCTCATCGGAAAGGACGGGATCGCTTCGATCTATGCCGGACCCGAGGCCGCCGCAGCCTCGTTCAGGGAGATCGAAACATTCATCGACAGGGGTGGCGTCGGCCTGTTCGGCCGGCCTCCGACGGAGATGAAATGCGCCGGCGCGCCGCTGAAGATCACCTTCATCACCGACGACAGGGCGCGCCGCAGAGGCCGGCGCGAAAACGTGGAGCTGATCTACAACGCACATGCCGGCGCGGTGTTCGCAGTTCCGCCGGTAAACGACAAGGTCAAGGAGATGTTTGCCGCCCGCGACGTCGCGGTGAACTATAATCATGTGCTGACGGCAATCGACCCCGATGCGAAGAAAGCCACCTACCGGACCGAAGGCGGCGACGTCACGCTCGACTATGATTTCATTCACGTCGTACCGCCCATGCGCGCTCCTGACGCCGTCAGGAACAGTCCCCTGCCCTGGCAGGACGGTGCGCTCGCCGCGGATGGCTGGATCGAGGTAGACAAGGCGACGCTCCGCCACCCGCGTTTTGCCAATGTCTTTGCAGTCGGCGACGTGGCCGGTGTGCCCCGCGGCAAGACAGCAGCGAGCGTCAAATGGCAGGTCCCTGTTGTCGTGGACAATCTCGTTGCCGAGACGGCCGGACGCGATCCGACCGCGACCTATAACGGCTACACCTCCTGCCCGATGGTGACCGCCTACGGCAAGGCGATGCTGATCGAGTTCGACTATGACGGCACTCTGATCCCCTCCTTCCCGTTCATCGACCCGCTCGAGGAACGCTGGATCTCCTGGGTGATCGAGGAAAAGGGGCTCAAGGGAGCCTACCGCGCCATGCTGCGCGGACGTGCGTGAGGAGCAAGGACAATGGCTGATTTCAATCCTGTGACGCTTTATTTCATTCTCTATGAAAGCATGGGCGTCTGGCTCTTCATTCTCGCCGGCGTGGCAATTCTCCTCCTTGTCGGCGTGATCATGATGACGTTGCGTCTGGGCCGTACGGGTCGTCCGGCCAAACGGCCGGCGATGGCGGCAATCGCGGCGGCGCTCGTCGTGACGGTCGTATTCTTCTTCCTGGTTCCCGGCTGGACGCTCGCCGGCATCGGCGCGTTGAGCGGCGTTGTCGATTATGCCTTCGCTGCTCTTCTTGCGCTCGTGCCAGGAGTCGCGGCCGGAGCGATCGTGTTCATGCTTGCGGCGCGTCGTTGTACTGCGAAAAGCATGAGACAGCCGGTCTCGGCCTGACGAACTCACGCGACCGCGGCAATTTGGGAACCGAGGGACAAGTCAGGTCGATTCAGCGAGGTCCGACAGGTCAACCCTCCGACCTGCCGGGCCTCGTCGCAAAAGATGGTAGCAAGACCTCTTGCACCTTCTTCACTTTCAACCGGAACACCTTGCTTAAGGCGATACAGATGCCGTCTGCGCGTACTTTCCTTCTCGCGGTCGCCGCAGCCGGCCTGGTTGGCGGATCTATCGCCTGGGTTGCTGGCGAAGAGTGGTCGCGATGGGCATGGTCAGCGGGAACGGCCGTTGTCCTCACCGGGCTGATTATCGAGATTGTCACCAGCCTGCGACGCGGCGAGGTTGGGCTCGACCTTGTCGCCGCCCTGTCCATGTCGGCGGCGCTCGCCTTTGGCGAGCCGCTGGCGGGCAATATCGTCGCGCTGATGTATGCTGGGGGTCAGTTTCTCGAAGGCTATGCCGAGGGCCGCGCGCGCCGCGAAATGACGGCGTTGCTGGGCCGCGTGGCGCGTGAAGCCAGCCGCTACGTCGATAGCAGGCTCGAAACTGTGCCGATCGAGTCGCTCCAGCCTGGCGATCGCATTCTGGTGCGCCAGGGCGAAGTGGCGCCGGTCGACGGTGTGCTGCTTTCTGCAACAGCCATGCTTGATCGCTCAGCCCTCACCGGAGAAAGCCTGCCTGCCCGCCTGGTCGAGGGCGACGAGGTGTTGAGCGGCGCGGCCAATGCAAGCGAGCCCTTCGATCTACGCGCAGTTCGCCCGGCAGCGGACAGTACCTACGCCAACATCGTCCGGCTGGTACGGCAAGCGCAGGAAAGGAAGGCGCCAAGCGTTCGCATTGCCGATCGCTATGCTGTCTGGTTCCTGCTGCTGACCATCGTGATCGCGGGCGTGGCATGGTGGATGACAGGTGACCGGATCCGCGCGCTGGCGGTGCTCGTCGTGGCGACGCCCTGTCCGCTGATCCTCGCTTTGCCTGTCGCGATCATAGCCGGCATGTCGCGGACTGCCAGAGAGGGCGTTCTGATCAAGGACGGCGGCGCCCTCGAAATGCTCGCGAAGGTAAGAACGGCCATCCTCGACAAGACGGGCACGCTGACTTTTGGCGAGGCACGCATCATCGCCATGAGAACGGCGGACGGTTGGGACCCCGACGAGATGCTGCGTCTGGCGGCCTCGCTCGACCAGGCATCAAGCCATGTAATTGCGCAGGCGCTGGTGAAGGAGGCACATCACAGGGACCTGTCCTTGTCCTCGCCGTCTGGGGTAAGTGAAATCGGCGGCACCGGCATACGAGGAGTGGTTGAAGGCCGCGATGTCGCGGTCGGCGGTAGTCGCTTCATCCACGAGCTTGTCGAAGATCGTGATCCCTATTCCTTGCGCGCCGACCTTCCCCAGGGGAGCGTCGTCGTCGCGGTTGCCGTGGATGGAGCGCTTGCTGGCATCATCGTGCTTGCCGATGACCTCAGGCCCGATGCAGCTGCCATGCTGGACGAACTCAAGGAATCCGGGATCGATCGGATCGTGATCGCTTCGGGTGATCGCCAGGACGTCGTGGACGCAGTTGCCGAACAGCTTTCCATCGCGCCAGCCTATGGAGAGCTGACGCCGGAGAAAAAAGTTCACGTCGTAGAGCAGGAAGCGACAAGGGCGCCGGTCCTCATGGTCGGCGACGGCGTGAACGATGCGCCGGCGTTGGCCAGTGCCAGCGTTGGCGTGGCCATGGGGGCCCGCGGCTCGGCGGCCTCCGCCGAAAGCGCCGACGTCGTACTCCTGGTCGACCGCATCGACAGATTGGCCGTCGCCGTACGCATCGCCCGGCGAACACGACGCATCGCGCTTCAGAGCGTCCTGGCAGGGCTGGGGCTGTCGGTCGTTGCCATGATCTTCGCCGCGTTCGGCTACCTTCCTCCGGTCGCCGGCGCCTTCTTACAGGAGGCGATCGACGTTGCGGTCATCTTGAACGCCCTCCGGGCGCTGCGATGACAAGTAGCATTTGACTCCTGTCAATGCTGCCTCGGATCTTGGGACGCTATCATAAAACTATTGCCAAGGCCCGAACTGTGAACGTGTGGCGTAAAGCTCCAATATCCAGTCCGGTAGATGAAAGAGGAAAGAAATGATCTTGCCGAACGGAACGACGGTCGCAGTGGTAGACGGTGAAAAGTTGCGCCTGTTCCACAATAAAGGCCATGAACCCCGAATCGATCTTACTGCGCTAGCTGACCCCGACGTCAAAGGCGCCAACGGTGGATCAGGAGCACGTCACAGGAGCGCCGCTGCCAACCCTGACGAGGCGCGACTTCGCGAAGACGATTTCGCCGCCGCTGCGGCCGCCTATCTTAATCGGCAGGTTCTCGGCGGCGCTGTCGAAAGGCTGTTCGAAGTTGCCGATCCCAGAACGCTTGGCGAGATGCGTCGCTATTTTCACGACGCATTGACGGCGCGGCTGGCGGGGACCCTCGCCAAAGATCTCACTGGACATGACGTGGACGCAATTGCCGCGGCACTCGCCCGCGCGTGACCTGGGTCTGCTTTAAGATCGTGCGGCAGAGGCGCATCTGGCCTTTCAGAGCCTGTTCCCGCGAGATCGGTGTGGGCGAGGAAACAGGCATTCACAGCGATGTCGCTATGGAAGGAGAAAAGGGATGCGGCGCGTCTGGCTTTTGGGTGTCCTGTTTGCAATGGCTGTCGGGGCTGGTTCCCTGTTCTTCACCAAAGGCCCTCTCGCAGTCACGATCGTTCAGCCCGAACGTGGTGTGATCCTTCGCGTATACGGGCTCGGCACCGTCGAAGCGCGGATCCTCAGCCGCGTCGGCTTCGAGGTCGGCGCCGCCCTCACCGCGCTTTCTGCCGACTCGGGGGACAGTGTGACGAAAGGGCAGGAACTCGCTATCCTTCACTCCGCAGAGCAAGAGGCGCGTGTCGCTCGCGCTCGCGCCGCAATAGCGGCGAACGAGGCCACTCTTGCGAAGGCCGCGGCGGCGGTCATGCGCGCCCACGCGGTACTGGCCGAGCGTGAAGCGACGAACCGTCGCCAGCAGGGATTGGTGCAGCGTGATATTGCCTCGATCCAGCGCGCGGAGGAGGCACAACGTGACGAAGAGGTAGCCCGCGCCGATGTCGCGGTCGCCGAAGCGGACGTGGCGGTAATCCGGGCGCAGGGCCTAGACGCAGCGGCAGCTCTGCGCCAGGAGGAAGTTCTTCTCGCCCACCATGTGCTTGTTGCACCATACGATGCGCTGGTCGTCACCCGCCATGCCGAGCCAGGCGCAGTCGTGAAGGCCGGAGATCCAATCTTCACTCTGATCAACCCACAGTCTGTCTGGATACAAGCCTATGTCGATGAAGAGCGCGCCGGTCAGCTTGCCCTTGGCCAGCCGGGCACCATCCGACTGAGGTCGCAGCCTTCTGCCGAATTCCACGGCACCGTCACCCGCATCGGCATCGACGGCCATCGCGGCACGGTGTGGACGGTGCAGGACGGTCGCCTCGCCCGGGTGGAGCTGACCTTCGGCGCCCGCGACGACCGCGGCCGCGTCGAGGTGACGGGCGACCTGCCCGACGCCGCGGCCATTGTCGCCCGGCCGCCTGCGGGCGCGGCCGAAGGCCGGCGCACCCGCGTGGGCGAGGGGCCATGAACCTCGCGCTCAAGGACATCCGCCACGGGCTGTTCCGCTTCGTGCTGACCTGCTTCGGGCTGGGATTGCTTATGACGGTCGTGCTGGCGATGATCGGCATCTACAACGGTCTTGTCTCGGACGCGCTGGCCGTTGTGAAGGGTCCAGCGGCCGATGTCTGGGTGGTGGAGGCCGGAACTAAGGGGCCATTTGCGGAAGCGTCCAGCATTCCTGCCGACACGCGAGACGCGGTCGCGCGCATGCCCGGCGTGGCTGAAGTCGGCGCGATCAACTACCAGAACGTCGAGGCGCTTCATGCAGGGCGCACGCTCAGGCTCTATGTCGTCGGCTATGAGCCCTGCCGCCCGGGCGGGCCGCAGCGAATCGTCGAGGGGCGCGGCATCGGCGTCGGCCATTTCGAGCTGGTCGCCGACCGCAAGACGGGCCTTCAGCCCGGCGAGACGATTCGGCTGGGACGCGCCCGCTTCGCCGTGGTCGGACTCGTCGAAGGCGCGATGAACTCGGGTGGCGATCCGGCGGTCTTTGTGACGCTTTCGGATGCAATGGCGCTACAGACCGAACTCGACCCGGCTGCCCAGCGGGTGCAGGCCGCACGCGGGTCAGTCTCCGTCAAGGCGGCGTCCGTTGCCGCCGTCATCGCTCGTATCGCGCCGGGCGCCGACGTCGATCTGCTGACCGCTACCGTGCGCCAGTGGAAGCACCTCGCGGCGATGACCCAGAGCGAACAGGAGGAACTGCTGCTTGCCTCCGTGGTGGACAAGGCACGCCGCCAGATCGGGCTGTTCCTCACCATCTTGCTGTCCGTCAGCGCCGTGGTGATCGCACTCATCATCTATACAATGACTATGGAGAAGCTGAAACAGATCGCCACGCTGAAGCTGATCGGCGCGCCCGACCGAACCATCATCGCGCTGATCGTAGAGCAGGCGCTGATCCTTGGTGCCTCGGGCTGGGCCATCGGCCTGATGCTGATCGTGACGGTCAAAGACTACTTTCCCCGTCGCGTGGTGCTGGAGCCGCTTAACGCCGTGGTTCTGGCCGGGATTATCGCCGCAGTCTGCCTGCTGTCCTCCGCGCTCGGTGTGCGGGCGGCGATGAAGGTCGACCCGGCCACTGCGCTCGGAAGTTGAGATGGCGCTCAGCGATACGCTCATAGAGGTCTCGGACGTAGCCAAGCATTTCGGCGAGGGCGAGACCCGCGTCGATGCGCTGCGCTCGGTCGACCTCAAGGTACGCGCCGGCGAGGTGATCGCACTGCTTGGACCGTCCGGTTCCGGCAAGACGACGTTGCTCAACATCATCGGCTGCATCCTTGCCCCGTCGGCTGGACGAGTGGTACTCGATGGTGAGCCGGTGTTCGACGGAAGGTGGCTTCGGCGCGATCTCAGGCGTCTAAGGCTCGACAAGATCGGCTTCATCTTTCAAGCTCACAACCTCCTGCCTTTTCTAACGGCAGAGGAGAATATGGCAGTCGTGCTGTACCTCGCCGGCTGGACTGCCGACAAAGGCCGGGCACGGGCGCGCGAACTGCTGGACTATCTGGAAGTCGGTCACCGCGCCGCAGTTAAGCCCGCGCTGCTTTCAGGAGGTGAGGCGCAGCGCGTCGCTATCGCCCGCGCACTCGCCAACCGTCCCCGCATTATTCTGGCCGACGAACCCACGGCCGCGCTCGACAGCGCGCGGGCCGGACTGGTGATGGACCTCATGCGAAAGCTTGCTGTCGAGCAGGAGGCCTGCATCGTCACCGTCACCCACGACGAGAAGATCTTCGATCGTTTCGATCGTCTCATCCACTTGCGCGACGGCCGCCTTGCCACCGTCTGATCCGAAGGTGTCCCATGCCCGCAAGACCCCTAGCCCTGACCGTCACCGCCTGCGTCGCGGTGATCTTCGGGGTGCTTACCGTCGTTTCGGGCAGCAGGGCGCTGTTCGGAGGCGTAGACATGGGCGCCGTGGTGCCCTTCGTGTTGTGGTTCAACTTTAGTGCGGGTTTTGCTTATGTTCTGGCCGGAATCGGGCTGTGGCGCGGCGCAACCTGGGCACCAGCGCTTTCGCTCGGCATTGCCGTGGCGACGTCGGCCGTCTTTGTTGCCTTCCTGTGGCACGTCTGGTTGGGCAGCACCTGGGAGGCGCGCACTATGGGCGCGATGATCCTGCGCACCGGCATCTGGACCGCCATCGCCGCGTTCACACTGCGGGATAAAAAAGGCATTTGATTTGATCCGCTCCCGGACCGAGCCAGAAACGGCCGTCCAGGTCCCTCTGTCGCGCCTCATCGCTGTTTGTTTTGCTGGCACCGTCCTCGGCACAGTGGTGGCCGCCGTAGGGAGGTGGACTTCCGACATCGTCACGCGCTCATAGGCATGTGCTCGACGTCAAACACTTGATGATCGTCCCATCCATTGCTGCGGCAGTTGTCAAGTTCGGTGTCACTGTCGCGCCGAAGGAGCGGGCGCTCGGTCGGGAAGCGGCGCACCATCAAGGTGCGGAAGCGCTGACCCTGAAACGGGTCCCGCAAGTGCGCTCACGCCTTGTTGCAGGAGGCGATCGACGTCGCGGTTATCCTGAACGCGCTTCGATGACAAATGTGTTTTGACCCCTGTCAATGCCCCCTCGTTTCGTGAGAGGCTATCCTGATTATTGAGTTGTGAGTGCAACGCCGCACTCGAACCGGAACTCGACACGCGCTCGAGGCTGGTTGGCTCGATCATCCGCGAGAACATCCAGCGGGCGCTGGATGCCGGGATCCCACTGCGCAGGATTCCGGGCGCCGATACCTATCTTGTCGACGTTCTCGAGACTTTCCACGTCCCTCGGCAGGCGACGCAATTTTCAGCGGTTCCGCTAGGGCGGCCGGAAGAGGACTGTCCGGTTTATGGGAGTACCACGCGGTAAGCTACCCTTTCTAATGAGCCCACCAGGCAAAATTTGCCTCTTCCGCTCGCGACCCTAATTGTCGCCGTTCGGAGTGGGTTCCAACGCCGTCTGAAAACCTGCCGTTCGCGCTGGTTGCGGCGGACGACAGAGCCGGGGCCGATACCGGATAGTCAGGTTTCGGCGATGATTCATAACAAGCTGCCATTCTGAATCCGACCTTAATATCTGACGTCCGGCAGCAATCAGAGCATTCCCGATAGCTGCCGTACGGGGAGCCGTAGTCGCTGGCTGGCTTTGCTGGCCGCCTCCTCCATGCTCAGCTTTCGCGCGCCGCGGCGATGGCGTCGACGAGCGCCTGTCGATCCATCGCGCCGCTGTAGATGCGGGTGCCGATGATGAAGGCGGGCGTGCCGCCGAAGCCGAAGGCATTGGCCTGGTCCATGTTGCGGGCAAGGATCCCGTCGACGCGGTCCATATCCTTCCGGAAGGCTTGCCACAGCGCTTCCGGGTCAAGACCCGCGCCTGCGATGGCGGCGTCGACATCCTCCTTGGCGAGCCTGCCCGGGGTCGCCATCACCGCGTTCAAGGCTTTCTCGTAGTCCTCGCCGGCGGCCAGCACCAGGCTCGAGGCATGAACGGAAGCCAGGCCGAAGATCGGCCAGTCCTTCATCACCAGACGGACGTTGCCGTCCTGCTCCACCACGTCCAGCAGGTCCTTGTGGCCGCGCTTGCAGAAGGGGCACTGGTAGTCGAAGAACTCGGCGACCGTCACATCCCCGTCGGGATTTCCCAGGACCGGAATTTCCGGATCGAACAGGACCTCCTCTACCGTCAACTGCACTTGCGCAAGGGCAGCTAGCGGGAAGCTTAGCGTGGCGGCGCCCACGGCGGTTGCCTTCAAGAGGTCTCTTCTGTTCAGCATGTTTCTTCTCCTTGTCAGTCTTGTCGGGTGAGCAGTCCGGAAATCCGCGACTGCAGCGTTTCGCGCGAGATCTCGCCGAGATGCGCGTGGCTCAGCACTCCGTCGGCGCCGACGAACAGCGTCGCCGGCAGCCCTGGCGCGCCATAGTGGCGGGCGAGCTCGCCGAACGAGTCGAGCAGCACGTGGTCAAGCGCTATTCCATTCTCGGCAAGGTAGCGGTCGATCGCGTCGCGGCTCTCGCCCTGATTGGCGAACACGAACTCCGCTTCGTCCATGGATCCTGCCAGTTCGGCCATCATCGGCATCTCGCGCCGGCACGGCGGGCACCAGGTCGCCCAGAGATTGATGACCATCGGCTTCCCCGGCGCTTCGGTGAGCGAATAGACGTCGCCGTCAAGCGTCCGGTACGCGCTCGCCGGGAGCGCGATCGCCTGCGTTCCTCCGGTCAGATGCGTTGCCGTGTTCCAGACCACGAGGGCGAGCGCCACGGGCAGCAGAGCCCATAGACGCAAACGGGCGCCTCGCAGGACGAGGACGATGCTGAGCGCGATCGCGGCAAGTGCGGTCGGCAGGTGGAAGCCTCCCTGCCACAGGGCGAAGATGCGCAGCGGTTCTGCGGCAAAGCTCTGCCAATGAAGAGCCACGTGCCCAAGACGGGCGGCCGCGATCCCGCCGAAAAGCACCCACCATGACCAGGTGTGGAAGCGGCGGTCGACCCTGCGCGTCATCATCCCTGTGACGAGCGTGAAGGTGAAGATGCCCAGGAGGACAGCGAACTGGTCGGCTGCTATGACGAGGGGGCCAAGCGTGATCGCATTCATCTCAGAAGCCCTCCAGCCGAGCCGCCGACCGCGTCAGCGAATCGACGGACACGCTGCCGACCAGTCGGGTCGCGGCGACCTCGCTGGACTTCTCGTCGAAGAACAGCATGGTCGGGGGACCCGCCACGCGCAGTTGCTTCATCAGTTCCGCGTCCTGCGTGTCGAAGTCGGTCACGTCCGCCTTCAGGAGCTGGAAGCCCGACAAAGCCTGCCGAACGCCCTGGTCGGGAAACACGCCGCGCTCGATCCCCCGGCACGTCACGCACCAGTCGGCCGTGAAGTAGACCAGCGTCGGCCGATCCTCCCCCTCCAGCTTCGCCTGCAGGTCGGCGGTCGAGGCGACCGAGGCGAATTCGAGTTCCTTGCTGGCGGCGGGCGCCGTCCCGCGATCGGCGAATACGGCGAGGGGCTTGAGCGGGTCGGTCGCGCCCGCGGCGGCTCCGATCATCAGGATCGCGCCATGGATCAGCGACATGCTTCCGAGCGCCCGTCCTGCGGTCAGCGCGAGGCCATGTGGCAGAACCGCCGAGAACAGGTAGCTCGCAAGCCCGATCAGCAGCACGGCCCAGAGCGCCAGGTCGAGACCCGATGGCAGCAGGGGCGTCGCCAGCCAGATCGCCGTCCCGAGAAAGGCGAAGCCGAATGCGCGCTTGACCTGTTCCATCCATGCGCCCGCTCGCGGCAGCGCCTTGCCGCCAAAGGCACCGAGAACGAGGAGTGGCAATCCCTTACCTGTTCCCAGGGCAAAGAGAGCGGCCGCGCCGAGCACGGTGTCGCCCGTCTGCGCGATGTAGAGCAGCGCGCCTGCCAGCGGTGCGGTGACACAAGGGCCGACGATGAGGGCCGAGGAGAAGCCGAGAATGGCGGCCGATCCCGTCGATCCTCCGCGGCTGCTCGTGCGCGCTGCAATCCAGCTCGTCCACGCCGACGGGAGCTGCAGCTCGAACAGCCCGAACATGGACAGCGCCAGCGCGACGAACACGGCCACGATCACGCCTGTGGTCCAGGAAGACTGCAGGACCATCTGGAGGTTCTGGCCCGACCATCCGGCCGCCGCGCCGAGGAGCGCGAATGCTGATGCGAGGCCAATGGCGTAGGCGGCCGAGAGGCGGAAGCCACGGCCCGGCGTCAGGCGCTCCCCTTCCCGGGCGAGGGCTCCGGCCAGGATCGGATACATCGGGAACACACAGGGCGTGAAGGCGAGCAGCAGCCCGAAGAGCACGAACATGCCGAACAGCAGGAAGGCCCCGCCCTCGCCAAGGAGAGACTGGACGAGGCCCTCATCCGCCGCAAGTTCGAAACCGGCGGAACCCGCCACTTCACTAGATCCTCCCTCCACTGCCGCGGGCGCGGCGTCTTCCGATTGCCAGGCGACCGCGGGATGGAGAGGAGCCGGGTCCGAAACCGCCAGTGAGACCGGATCCACAAGCCGTGTCTCGGGAGCGTAGCAGATGCCGTCTTCCTGGCATCCCTGGTAGGTGATCTCGACCGGCCCCAACCCGGGTTCGGAAAGCACCGCCTCGGCACGGCGGTAGTAGATCTCGGAGGGCCCGAAGTTGGGGTCGTCCTTCTTGAGGCCCGACGGTGTCTCGACCGTCAGCGCGGCCCCGTCCGCGGTCCGCGCCGCGATCCGGTCCCGGTACAGATAATAGCCGTCGGCGATATCCCATTCGACGGAGAGCGATCCGCCCGGGCCTTCCGACGCCGAGATCGCGAAGGCCTGATCGACCGGAAGCGGCTCCTGGGCTGCCGCATCAGTCAGCGCAATGCCAAGGCTCGCGAGCACTGCCAGGATACCCGCAGCTGTCTTCTTCATCGCCCGCTCCTTCGTCCCGTGGCGGAGGCAGAACCTCATTTTTGGGGGCAACTGGGCGACGCAGCTTAAGGCAGCCTTAAGGTAGAAGGGCTTCGGAACGTCATCGGAAACAGCAGAGGTACGGCAGATGACGCAGGATATGGGAACCGTTGCAGCCAAGGGCGAAACGGCGATGCGGAGCGGGAATGTCGGACGGCGTTCGGTCCTTGTCGGACTAGGCACAATGGCCGTATCCGGCTGTGTCGCGGTCCCGCGCGAGGCGCCGCTAGCAAGCGTCGCGCCTGCCCCGGCGCCCGCGCCCGCTCCGGTCGTGCCGCCGATGTATTATGCGATGCCGCACGAGCGCTTCCCGATTCCCGCCGTCGACGTGACGCAGCTCGATGAGCGGTTCTGGCGCACGGAGGTGGACTACTCGACGGACGAGAAGCCGGGAACGCTGATCGTCGACACGCCGGGCAAGTATCTCTACCACGTCAAGCCCTATGGCCGCGCCACCCGCTACGGCATCGGCGTCGGCCGCGACGGCTTTTCATGGGCCGGGCGGGCGATCATGGCCTACAGACGCGAGTGGCCGCGCTGGACGCCGCCGGATTCGATGGTCGCGCGCCAGCCTGAACTCGAACCCTACAGCATCGCCAATGGCGGCATGGATCCCGGGTTGAAGAACCCGCTCGGCGCTCGCGCCCTCTACATCCACGAGAACGGCAAGGATACGCTTTACCGCATCCACGGCACGCCGGAGGCATTCAGCATCGGCAAGGCGGTGTCTTCAGGATGCATCAGGCTGGTCAACCAGGACATCATCCATCTTCATGACGAGGTCCGCGACGGCAGCCCGATCGTGGTCATCCCCGACCCGGCGATGGAGCACCTGCTCGTCGGCTGAGCGCCACCGAAAGGGCACTATCTGATGCTGAGGAGCACCCTGTTACGGGAACCGATAGATGCGGATACTGGTAGTCGAAGACGATCCGATGCTGCTCGACGGGCTCTCCGCGGGCCTCGGGCTGGCGGGATTTACGGTCGATGCAGTGGCCACCTGCGAGGACGGCTTCGCCGCCCTCCAGGCGCACAGCTATGGCGCGGTCGTGCTTGACCTGATGCTGCCGGATGGCTCGGGTCTCGACGTGCTTGCCTTCCTTCGCAGGCGCAAGGACGCGACGCCGGTGGTGCTGCTCACCGCGCGCGATCAGGTGGAGGATCGCATAGCCGGACTGGACGCCGGCGCCGACGACTATGTCGGCAAGCCCTTCGACCTCGACGAACTCGCCGCCAGGGTGCGCGCCGCGGCGCGCCGTGGCGCGGGACAGGCGTCAGGCGAGCTCACCTGGCGAGGCGTGGTTCTGGACCCGGCGCGACAGACCGTCAGCCTCGAAGGAGAGCCAGTGTCCCTGACACGTCGGGAGTTCGGAGTCCTTCGCACCCTCATGGAACGGCCTGGCGCCACCGTTTCGAAGGCGATGCTTGAGGAGACCCTTTACGGGTGGCAGGAGGAAGTGGAGAGCAACGCGGTAGAAGTCCATATCCACAATCTGCGATCCAAGCTCGGGAGCGGGTTCATAAGGACGGTTCGTGGACTTGGCTACAGGCTCGCGGAGGAACGTGCGTGACGTCGATCCGGTCGAGGCTGCTCACCATTCTCATCGCATCAACCGGGCTGGTGTGGCTGTTTGCGGTGGCGTGGATCTACGTCAGCACGCAGGCCGAGGTGGAGCGCGTGCTGGATGCGCGGCTGACCGAAGCCGCTCGCATGGTCAACTCCCTTCTGGCGGAGCGACGGATCGAACTGGCGGCGCTCGCCGGCGACGATGAACTGCCCGCAACCGAATTCCAGACCGAGGGCCCGTCCTACGAACGTCAGCTGTCATGCCAGATCTGGTCGCTGGACGGGAGGTTGGTCGGGCGTTCGGAACACGCGCCGGACGGCCGGCTCACCGAGGCAGGCAGCGGCTTCTCCGAGAGCGTCGTCGGTGGCGAGACCTGGCGCGTTTACGCAATCGAGAACCCTGCGCTCGGCGTGCGCGTCATGGTCGGAGACAGTATAGCCGTGCGGGACCGCCTTGTGGGCGACGTCGTAAAGGGGCTTGCGATTCCGGCGGTGCTGATCCTGCCATTCCTGGCCGCCGTCATCTGGGTCAGCGTCCGGCGCGGCATGTCGCCTCTCGACAGAATGGCGCAGTCTCTGTCGTCGCGGCCGGCCACCGACCTGCGCCCGCTTGCCGATGACAACCTGCCTGAGGAGATCGCACCTGCCGTCCGCGCCCTCAACGGACTGTTCCAGCGCGTCGAGGATGTCCGCGACCGGGAAAAGAGCTTCACCGCATTTGCTGCCCACGAACTGAAGACGCCGCTGGCCGGCCTGAAGACGCAGGCGCAGGTGGCGCTCGCCAGCAAGGACGGTGAGGTCCATGAAAACGCTCTTCGGCAGATCGCCGCCGGTGTGGACCGCACGTCGAGGCTGGTCCGCCAATTGCTCGATCTCGCCGCCGTCGAAGCGGGAGACAGAACTCCTGAGATGCAGGAGGCCAGCCCGGTCGAGATCGTCAGACAGGTTGCAGGGGAATTGCCGTTCGCGGGAGAACGGGTGAGGATTGAGGGTGGCCCCGCTCCCTCCGCGCGCTTCGATCCGGTGCTTCTTGCGCTCTCCCTCCGAAACCTCCTGGAGAACGCTCTCACCCATTCCGATGGTCCTGTTCTGGTGAGCGCCCGCAAAGCCGTCGGCGCAGTCGAAATCCTGGTGGAGGACGAGGGACCGGGCATTCCCGTCGACGAACTGCCGCGCGCCACCGACCGGTTCTTCCGCGGGCGGGCAAAGTCTGCTTCCGGCAGCGGCCTCGGTCTGGCCATCGCAAAGGAGGCTGTGGCACGCATGAACGGCACGTTGACATTGGAGAACCGGAAGCCTCGCGGGCTGGCGGCGGCCCTGTCCATCCCTGCTGTCGAATGATGATCAGCAGGAGAGCCTTGCTGGCGGCCTTTGTCGCGACGCCTCTACCACGCGCCGCGGCCGCCCGCAGTCGCGTCGGCCTGTCGGAGATCCTGTTCGACCCGGCCCTTCCCGTGCTCGCAAACCCTGACGGCGACGTCACGATCGCCGAGTTCTTCGATTATGCCTGTCCGTATTGCAAGGTGCTTCACCCGGACCTGAAGGAGATCGTCGAACAGGACGGGGGCATCCGGCTGGTGATGAAGGACTGGCCGATCAATGGCGACATGGCCATGTACGCCTCCCGGATGGTGCTCGCAGCCGAACGGCTCGGACATTACAAGACAGCCCACGCGGCGGTGATGGAGATCACGGCCCCTCTGACGCATCGCAGGATCGATGATGCGATGCGCTCGCAGGGGGTCGACGTCGGAGCGGTTCGTGATGCGCTGGACGTTCACCTGGAAGAGATCGACGCGCTGCTACAACGCAACCGCGAGCAGGCGCGGCTGCTTTCTCTGCGGGGAACGCCTTCCTTCCTGATCGGCGCCAGGCTTTATCGAGGCGCCCTGACACCGGGACAGATCCGCGAGGCCGTCCGGCAGACGCGCCAGGGCCGCAGCTAGCCCGAGACATGCAGAAGGAAACGAGAGGTGACTGACTGGGATGCCCGATACGACCGCCCTGACTATTTGTTTGGCGAGGAGCCGAACGCCTTTCTGAAGAGCCAGCTTCATCGCATCAAGCTGCACAAGAACGCCTTGGCCGTCGCCGATGGCGAAGGCCGCAACGGCGTGTGGCTCGCGCAACAGGGCCTCTCGGTGACGTCGATCGATGCTTCGTCGGTGGCACTGCGCAAGGCCGAAGACCTTGCGGCGAGACGCGAGGTCTCGATCACTACCCGGCTCGTCGACATGAACGATTTTCAGTGGCCGGCCGCGGCGTACGATCTCGTCGTCGCCATCTTCATCCAGTTCGCCGACCCGCAACTGCGGGACGATATGTTCGCCGGGATGATCAGAACGCTGGCGCCCGGCGGAACGCTGTTGATGCAGGGCTATAGGCGGGAGCAACTGGCCTACGGCACCGGCGGTCCTCGTGACGCAGATCATCTCTACACCGAGGAGATGCTTCGGGATGCTTTCGACAGCCTCGAGATCGTCGAGCTCAATTCCTACGATGCCGAGATACGGGAAGGTCCGGCCCACGACGGCATGTCGGCTCTGATCGACCTCGTGGCTCGCAAGCCGGAGTAAGGCGGCCGCGGTTTCGCCGCGCGACATAGCTTGCGTAGGGATCATCAGACGCCTTCCGGCCCTGCAGATTCACGCCCCGGCGACGGCTCCCGCCACACATTTCCATGGACAGACCAGGTCCGCTTCCAGGCCATTTTTGACAGCAATCATTGCAGTATTTTGCAATCGTTCCTATTTAATCGTCATCACCCGATTGAATCCACTACACACAGAGGAGCCAACGCATGAAGCAGATTTCCGAGAAGCTTTATGTCGCGCCGCAGGTCACGGCGAGCGATATCCGCCAGGCCAGAGCGCAAGGTTTCGCGATGATCATCAACAACCGCCCGGATGGGGAGGAGCCCGGTCAGCCCAGCGCCTCGGACAGCCGTTCGGTCGCGGAAGGCCAGGAGCTTGCCTACGCCCACATCCCCGTGACTGCAGGACAGATCAGCGAAAGGCAGGTTCGGGCTTATCAGGAGGCGCTCTCCGAGGCGGAAGGTCCCGTGCTGGCCCACTGCAAGACGGGCACGCGCTCCGCAATGCTCTACGCCATTGGCGAGGTTCTCGATGGCCGGATGGGCAAGAACGAGGTCGTTCCGTTCGGCCAATCCGTCGGTCTCGACCTTTCCGGCGCCGTCAAATGGCTCGACGCGCATGGCCGCTAGTCGTCTGACCTGATCTTCCCGGAGCTATTGCAATGAACATGATCAAGCCGCTCGTGAAGGGGTTCTTCGACGAGCGCACCTTCTCCGTCCAGTATGTCGTCGCCGATCCGGAGACGAAGAAGTGCGCGATCGTCGATCCTGTCCTCGATTTCGACGAGAAGTCGGGGGCGACCGCGACCAGGAACGCGGATGCGATCCTGTCCTACGTGAACGAGCAGGGATTCGAGGTCAAGTGGATCCTCGATACCCATCCGCATGCCGACCACTTCTCGGCGGCCCAATACCTCAAGGAAAAGACCGGCGCGCCGACCGCAATCGGCGAGAAGGTGATCGAGGTGCAGAAGCTGTGGAAGGGCATCTACAACTGGCCCGACTTCCCCGCTGATGGCTCCCAATGGGACAAGCTCTTTGCAGAGGGCGAGACCTTCCAGGTGGGCAACATCCCGGCCAGGGTGCTGTTCTCTCCCGGGCATACGCTTGCGTCCATCACCTATGTGATCGGCGACGCCGCCTTCGTGCACGACACGCTGTTCATGCCGGATTCGGGAACCGCACGGGCGGATTTTCCCGGCGGCAGCGCGTCGCGGCTCTACAGGTCGATCATGGAGATCCTGTCGCTGCCGGACGAGACCCGCATCTACACAGGACACGATTACCAGCCCGGCGGCCGCAAGCCCCTGTGGGAGTCCACGGTTGCCGAGCAGAAGGCGAGGAACACGCACATGTCGAAGTGCAAGACCGAAGCAGAGTTCGTGAAGGTGCGCGAGTCCCGAGACAAGACCCTGTCGATGCCGAAGCTCATCCTGCACGCGCTGCAGGTGAACATGAATGGCGGACGGCTGCCCGAAGCGGAGGCGAACGGACGCCGCTACCTGAAATTCCCGCTCGACGCGCTGCAGGGCGCAGCATGGGACGACCGATGAAGCGCGAACTCGCTCCCCGGACCGCAGAGCTCATTGCCAGCGCCGGCGAGGCTGCCGAATTCCTCAAGAAGTTCGCTCATCCATCGCGCCTGATGATCGTCTGTGCGCTGGTGGATGGCGAGCGCTCCGTCCGCGACCGATTGGCCTCTCAGCCGTCCTTCTCATGCTCTGGGAAGGGCGCATAGCAGGCATCTCCGGCATCGTCGGTCGGCTCCTGCCGCCTTATGGGGACGGCGCGTTCCTTTCACGGCTCGGCTTCGTCGTCGGCCTCATCGCCGCGCCCCTCGTCATTGCCGTGGCGACGGGCGAAGCGGTCGGCCAGACCGTCTCTTCGAACGTTCCGTTGATGATCGCTGCCGGGCTTCTCGTCGGTTTCGGTTCGGTCTGGGGCGATGGCTGCACCTCGGGACACGGCGTGTGCGGCCTGTCGCGGCTTTCCCCACGCTCCTTCGCGGCCACCGGCGTCTTCATGGCGACCGCCTTCGTCACCGTCTTCCTTGTCCGCCACGTGATCGGAGGCTGATCGGATGTCCTTTCTCGTCAATCTCGGCCTCGGCCTCCTCTTCGGCATCGGCCTCGTCATTTCGGGGATGGCGGATCCGGCCAAGGTGCTCAACTTCCTCGACCTCTTCGGAACCTGGGACCCGTCGCTCGCCTTCGTGATGGGCGGTGCGGTCGTCGTCGCCTTCGTGGGCTATCGTCTGGTGCTCGCGCGCGGCGAGCCCATCGTGGGCGGCAGCTTTCACCTGCCCACCAGGAGCGACATCGACGCTCGGGTGATCGCAGGCCCGGCGATCTTCGGCATCGGCTGGGGGCTCGGCGGCTTCTGCCCGGGACCGGCACTCACCGCGCTCGGCCTCGGCGCCTCGGGCACGCTTGCCTTTGTCCCTGCGATGATCATTGGCATGTGGACGGCGCGGCTCATTGGCGAAGCCGTCTCGCGGACCTCCAACGTATAGGGCTGCTCCACCATGCTCGACCCTTTTCAGTACCTGCTGGGCGCGCTGTCAGGGTCCCTTGTCGGCTTCTCGCTCGGGCTGTTCGGCGGTGGCGGCTCGATTCTCGCCGTTCCGCTGATGGTCTACCTGGTCGGAGTGCCGGTACCTCATGTGGCGATCGGCACCAGTGCGCTGGCCGTCGCGGCAAATGCGGCCACGGGCCTGGTCAGTCACGCGCGGCAAGGCAATGTGATCTGGCGCTGTGCGCTGATGTTCAGCGTGGCCGGGATCGCCGGAGCCGCTCTCGGTTCGTCGCTGGGAAAGGCGTTCGACGGACAGAAGCTCCTGTTCCTCTTCGCGATCGTGATGGTGGTGATCGGCATCGGCATGCTCAGGCGCCGCGGACATGAAGGGACTCCGGACGCTGCCTGCGACCGCGGCAACGCGCCGAAGGTTCTGGCCGCCGGCGGCCTGACGGGCCTGTTCTCCGGCTTCTTCGGGATCGGCGGGGGTTTCCTGATCGTGCCCGGCCTGATAGCCGCGACCGGAATGCCGATGCTCAATGCGATCGGCTCCTCACTGGTGGCCGTGACGGCATTCGGCCTCACGACCGCAGCAAGCTACGCCTTCTCCGGGCTGGTCGACTGGCCCCTGGCGGCCGTTTTTATTGCGGGAGGAGTGGCAGGCGGGATGCTCGGTTCGGTGGCCGCCCAGCGCCTCAGCAGCCGCAAGGGGGCTCTGAACACCGCTTTCGCGCTCCTCGTCTTTGCGGTGGCAGGCTACATGCTCTGGCAAAGCGGGCGGGCGATCCTGGGCTAATCGACCGAAGCTGCTGATGAAAAGCCGCCTGAGGGAACGTTCTCCCTGTCTGCCACGTTCGGATGGACGGCCCTCCAGGAGACGGACATGGTCTCATCCAGCGCGGAACGGGTGCCGGCGCAGACGGCGGAAGACATCAATCGCCGCATTCGGCATGAGACAGAAGCCAGCATCAGGTACTACGCGGACCATCGCGGAGAAATCGGCGACCGCCTGCGGGCGCTCGACCGCGAGTGGGATATCGAAAGGGCGATTGAAGCCAACGCCTCTGCACTCGCCCTGGCGGGCGTCATACTCGGCGCGACGTCCGATCGCAGGTGGCTTGCACTCCCTATGGCGGTGAGCGGATTCCTCCTGCAGCATGCCATTCAGGGTTGGTGCCCGCCTGTGCCGGTCCTCCGGCGGCTGGGATTCCGGACCGCCAGGGAAATCGATCAGGAGCGCTACGCGCTGAAGGCCTTGCGAGGCGATTTCGGTGGAGTCGACAAGGCGGAAAACCGATGGGAGGCGGTCCTGCAGGCCGTCGGCCTCAGGGCAAGATCGCGGGGCGGAAGATCCTCGGAAGCTGAATCGTCATGATCGGCAACGCGCGCGCATAGCGAAGGTCTCGATCCGGCCCATCGAAGTCAACGCGCTTCGTCAAACGTCACGTCCGGTTTCAGCGTCTGTCCAGATCGCCTGTAGATGGCCAATAAGGGCGCGAACCTGAAGGTAAGTCGGTTCGGGCTGAAGGTCCGCTTCCGCAACCCGCTGGGGTGACGTCCCCGGACGTGGTGTAGCTGGGTAGCGCGGCGGTCATCGGCGCTTTCCGGTAGGGTCTGGTTGCGAGACCAACCCCTTTCCGGAAGGAACACCGATGACCGACGACATGATGAACCTGCGCGCGCTGGTGGAGAAGACCCCCGACGCCGATCTCCTGCGCGAGATGATCGGCTTTGCCGCCGAGCGGTTGATGGAGATGGAGGTGGGTGCGGCCACCGGCGCCGCTTATGGCGAG
>NZ_VLJG01000026.1:0-42259 GCF_007829415.1 Aminobacter sp. J44
GGGGTACAGAAGAAAGCCTTGAGGCAGGGCGGTGCCAGCGCCGGGAACGAAGAACAAGGCAAGGCTGATGGCCTTGCAAGAACCTTGCCTGCTTTCCCTTCCCCTTCTGGGGATGGGTAAGGTGCAGGGAAAAAACCAGACGATCAGGCTCACGCGTTGGCGCTGCCGTTACGCGGCCTTTCTGAGACGGGATTGAGAACAGATGACCCATTCAGACAGCACGATCAAAGTCCGCCACGAGCCGATGCGCATTGCCGGCGAGAAGGTGGATGCGGAAGCAACGCTCGAGGTCCGCTATCCGTGGAACGACACCGTCGTCGGCACGGTGCCGGCGGGCAATGCGAGCCACGCCCGCCGCGCCTTCGAGATCGCTGCCAGCTACCAGCCGAAGCTCACCCGCTACGAGCGCCAGAAGATCCTTCTGAAGACCGCCGAGCTTTTGAACGCGCGCAAGGAAGAGATTTCCGATCTCGTCACGCTGGAACTCGGCATCTCCAAGCAGGACTCGCTCTACGAGGTCGGCCGCGCCTTTGACGTCTTCACGCTCTCGGGCCAGCTTTGCCTCATCGACGACGGCGAGATCTTCTCCTGTGATCTCACCCCCCACGGCAAGCAGCGCAAGATTTTTACCCTGCGCGAGCCGCTCAATGCGATCTCGGCGATCACCCCGTTCAACCACCCGCTCAACATGGTCTCGCACAAGGTGGCGCCGGCGATTGCGACCAACAACTGCGTGGTGGTCAAGCCGACGGAACTGACGCCGATGACGGCGCTGATGCTGGCCGACATTCTTTATGAGGCCGGCCTGCCACCGCAGATGCTGTCGGTCGTCACCGGCTGGCCGCAGGACATTGGTGACGAGATGATCACCAATCCGAACATCGACCTGATCACGTTCACCGGCGGCGTGCCGGTCGGCAAGATGATCGCCTCGAAGGCCGGCTACAAGCGCCAGGTGCTGGAGCTCGGCGGCAACGACCCGCTGATCATTTTGAACGACCTCTCCGACGAGGATCTTGCCAGGGCCGCCGACCTTGCCGTTGCCGGTGCCACGAAAAACTCGGGCCAGCGCTGCACGGCCGTCAAGCGCATCCTTGTTCAGGAAAAGGTCGCCGATCGCTTCGTGCCGCTGGTGCTCGAGCGCGCGAAGAAGCTGAAGTTCGGCGATCCGATGGACCGGGCGACCGAGCTSGGCACCGTSGTSCAYGAAARGGCCGCMGCGCTCTTCGAACAGCGCGTKTAYATGGCCGCSGAAGCCGGTGCCGAGATCCTCTAYCACCCCGGCCGCCAGGGTGCGCTCCTGCCGCCGATCGTCGTCGACCGCGTGCCGCATTCCTCCGAGCTCGTGATGGAGGAAACCTTCGGCCCGATCGTGCCGATCATCCGCGCGCCGGACRAYGAYGAYGMGCTGATCGCGCTYTCCAACTCGACCGCCTTTGGCCTCTCSTCRGGTGTCTGCACCAACGACTTCCGCCGCATGCAGAAGTACATTGCSGGCCTCAAGGTCGGTACGGTCAACATCTGGGAAGTCCCCGGCTACCGCATCGAGATGAGCCCGTTCGGCGGCATCAAGGATTCGGGCAACGGCTACAAGGAGGGCGTCATCGAGGCGATGAAGTCCTACACCAACGTCAAGACATTCTCCCTGCCGTGGTGATGGTCAACGAGCGCGGGCAACCACCTAATAAACCTTCAAAGTTAAGCGCGCTCTCGCCCCGGATTTGCTTCTTGATCCCTCCCCTCACCGCGAAATCCGCGTGACTGACGGCGTGGCCTGAGCTACGTGGTGCCGCTGCGGATGCCGGTCCGTTAAGCCCACGACGAGGGGCAAATACTGGCGCCCGCAGCCCAACGAAATGAGCCGACGTAGACAACCGGAGCGGGGCAACGGAATGCGCATAGCTGCAATTGACCAGGGAACAACCTCTTCTCGCGTCCTCGTGGCGGATGAGGAAGGCTCGCGCGAGATCCGGCATTCGGTTCGCCACGCGCAGATCCACCCCGGTCCCGGGCGCGTCGAGCATGACCCGCTTGAGCTTCTCGCCAATGTCCGCGCCTGCATCGAGGCGGCAGGTCCGGTCGACGCGATCGGCATCGACAACCAGGGCGAAAGCTGCCTTGCCTGGGATTCTGATACGCTTGAGCCCCTGTCCCCGGTGATCGTCTGGCAGGACAGCCGCACCGCCGACCTGATCGAAAAATTGCGCCAGGACGGCGCCGAGGAAATCACGCTTGCGCGTGCCGGCCTGCCGCTCGATCCCTATTTCTCGGCCAGCAAGCTCGCGTGGATCGTCGAGCATCTGCCCGCCGCAAAGGAAGCGCTGGCGAGGGGGCGGCTGCGTCTTGGCACCACCGACGCCTATTTTCTCAACTGCCTCACCGGCCGCTTCATCACCGACACGACGACTGCCTCGCGTACCTCGCTGATGAACCTCGAAACCAGGCAGTGGGATCCCGAACTTTGCCGTCTGTTCGGCGTGCCGATGGAATGCCTGCCCGAAATCGGCCTCACCGCCGGCGAGGTGCTGGGCGAGGTCAACGGCGTGCCGCTGACAGCCTCTGTCGTCGACCAGCAGGCCGCGCTCTACGGGCACGGCTGCCGCAAGCCGGGCGACGCCAAGATCACCTTCGGCACCGGCGCCTTCGCACTCGCCGTCACGGGTACCCAGATCCTGCGCGCGCCCGACCTCGGGCTCTTGCCGACCGTCGCCTGGAGCCTGCCGCACGAAACCACCTACGCCGTCGACGGCGGCGTCTACGACGCGGGTGCGACCATCGAATGGCTGCGTCGCATCGGCCTCCTGCAGAATGTCAGCCTGTCCGAGTTTCCGAATGGCCCCGCGATCTCGCGCGGCCTCGCCTTCGTCCCGGCCCTGTCCGGACTTGGCTGCCCCTACTGGGACCGCTCCGCCGCGGGCCTGTGGATCGGCATGGGCGGCGAGACGACGGCCGAAGACCTCGTCCAGTCAGCACTCGAGGGCATAGCACTGCGCACGTCCGAGGTGCTGCGGGCCGTCGACAAGCAGCTCAGGGTCGAAGTCGCGGTGACGGTGGATGGCGGCCTGTCCACCAACGGTTACTTCACCCGCTTCCTTGCCGACGTCACCAAAAGGCCGATCCGCGCCTACCGCTTCTCGGAGCTCACCAGCCTCGGCTGCGCGGCGCTCGCCGGTCTTGCGATCGGCGCGGAACTGCCGCGGCCGGAGCACGGCGAGGAATTCCTGCCGGCACCGGATGCTGATACGGCTGCCTGGCAGGCGCGCTTTGCGGACGCCGTCTCCCGCTGCCGCAACTGGCGCTAGGAATCTGACTTCACCTGTCGATTCTTCAGACAATTGGTGGTAGCAGACCTGAAGCGACCGGGGCCTGACGGCTCCGGCGGACACAAGCAGCTGTGGCGTGTACATTCGCGGCGGATTTCCATGAACAAGATTGCCCTTCTGGCGTGCACCAGCATCGCCGCCCTATCCGTTTCGCCGGCCCGGGCCCAGTCCGTTACGCCTTTCGCCATGGAGCCGTCGGATACGGTGTACGCCGGCCACGATTCGGCTGGTTCGGCATCGCTGGAAACCTCACCGGGCAGGCAGGTCATCTTCAGGGACGACGCCACCGCGTCCTCGGCCCACATCATCAACAATGGCGGCACGACCCGCTTCGAGGGCCGCGCGACGGCCGCCTCTGCGTCGCTCACGGCGAATGACGGGGGCGGCATCCGCTTCAGCAAGCAATCGACCGCGGCCGACTCCCGCATCGTCGCCAATGGCGGCGGCGAGCTGAACTTCTCCGAAAACGCATCGGCGGGCGCCGCCTTCGTCACAACCAATGGCGCGACCCGCTTCTCCGGCAGCTCGACCGCGAACCGCGCCGTCATCACCGTCAACGGCACCGGCAGCCTCGCCTTCGACGGAAATTCGCGGGCGGAAATTGCCCAGATCACCAACAACGGCCAGACGACCTTCTCCGGCAACGCGTCGCTGCAAGGCGCATCGATCGTCAACAACGAGGGCAGTTCGGTCGCGTTTTCCGGCAGCGCCAGCGGCGGCACGACGAGCTTCATTTCGAACAGCGGCGCGGTCACCTTTACGGACAACAGCTCGTTGAACTCGGGCGCAATTACCGGCAATGCCAGCTCCAGCCTGCGCTTTGCCGGCCGCGCCAGCGCCGGCGACGGATTCATCTCCACGAGCGGCGAGGTCGCCTTCTCCGAGGCGAGCACCGCCGGCAGCGCCGAGATCATCGGCAATGCCGGCAGCCGCATCGCATTTTCAGACGACAGCTCGGCGGGCACGGCAGAGATTTCCGGCGGCGCGGAACTCCGGTTTGCCGGCCGCGCCAGCGCCGGGGCCGCGTCGATCACCATGTCGCCGGGGGCGACGATCACCTTCGCCGACAATGCCGATGGCGGCTCGGCGAAGCTGCATCTCGACAGCGGCGCGGCACTCGACATCTCGGCGGCTGCGAACGATGTCGGCCTTGGCTCCCTGTCGGGCGCAGGCGATGTCCGGTTGGGCCAGCGCACCCTCGCGGTCGGCGACGACACACCGCTTGTCGATTTCGCGGGAACGATCGGTGACGGCGGACAAGGCGGCGGCCTCGTCAAGCGCGGCTCTGGAGCGCTCAACCTGTCAGGCAAGAGCAATTATTCCGGCGCAACGCGCGTTGCGGCAGGCACGCTCGAGGCCGGAGCGGAAAATACGTTCTCCGCAAGCTCCGCCTATACCGTGGACGGCGGCGCGACCCTCTCGCTTGCTGCCTTCGAACAGACCATCGGCTCGCTCGCGGGCGCCGGCACCGTTGATCTTGCCACAGCCACCCTGACTACCGGCGGCAACGGCCAGTCGACCCGGTTCGACGGCGCGATCACCGGCACAGGCGGGCTGACCAAGCAGGGCAACGGCGAACTCACCCTTGCCGGCACAAACGCCTATTTCGGTCCTACCCGCGTGCTCGGCGGCGCGCTGCGCGTCGACGGCAGCATCGCGAACTCGGCTGTCTCGGTTGCGGAAAACGCGGCCCTCTCCGGCTCGGGCGAGGTTAAGTCCGCAGCCATTGCCGGGACGCTCTATGGCGGCGATGGCCTCAGCGTCCTCGGCGATCTTTCGCTCGCTCCCGACAGCACGCTGGTAGCGTATATCGGCCCCGGCGCAGCCGGCCTCAGCGTCGGCGGCACGGCAACCCTTGGCGGCCGGCTCGACCTGCGGCCAGCCGGAACGATCGACCCTGCCTTAGCCTACGAGATCCTACACGCCGGCACGATCAACGGCACCTTTGATACGGTCGAGGCCGACTTTGCCTTCCTCGATCCCGACCTGATCTACGGCGCGGATACGCTCTCCGTCCGGCTGGAGCGCAACAACGTCGCCTTCGCGGATGTCGCGCAAACGCCGAACCAGCGAACCACCGCCCAAGCCGTCGAGACACTGGGCAACGGCAACGACGTCTTTGACGCCGTGCTGCCGACGAACGTGGCCGGCGCGCGCGCGGCGTTCGACAATCTTTCCGGCGAAGGCCACGCCAATGTCCTCGACACGATGACAGCGGCCCGCGACCACGCGCGGCGGGCCGTGCTTGAGCGGCTGCGCCAGCGCACCGGCAACGGCATCCAGGTCTGGACGACTGCGCAAGGCGCGCGCGACCGGCGCAAGAGCGACGGCAATGGTGCAGAGGCAGAGATTCGCAGCGTCTCGGTGATCGGCGGCGTCGACTTCCAGCCGAACGAGAATGTCACGGTCGGCGTCTTCGGCGGCTATGGCCGCAGCGACATCTCGAGCCCGGCGCGCCGCACCAGCGGCGATGTCGACACCGCCAGCCTTGGCGTCTACGGCAGCTACGAGCAGGGCAATCTGCGGCTGCGCGCCGGCGCACAGGCCGCCCGCCATCAGGCGTCGCTGCAGCGGCAAGTGGACGTTGGCCCGCTGCAGGGCGTTGCCGCCAGCGATTATTCAGGCTGGTCGGCCGAGGTCTTCGGCGAAGCCGGCTACAACTTCGATGTCGGCGGCGTTTCGGTCGAGCCGTATGTCGGCATCTCGCATTTCGAAGCCCGCACCGATGGCTTTCGGGAAAGCGGCGCGGGCGCGGCGAACCTCTATTCCGGCGGCAACCGCGTCTCGCGCACCGATCTCGAAGTGGGCGTGCGTGCCGGAACCACCTATGTCACGCCGGGCGGCATGCGGGTGCGGCCGAGTGTGGCGGTTGCGTACCAGAGGAACCTCCACGGCGCCGGCTCCACCAGCCGCCACCACTTTGCGGGCGGCCCGGAGATGGCGATCAGTTCCTCGCTGCCTGGCGTCGATGCGGCGCTCGTCGAAGCGCGTGTCGATGTCGACGTCACCCAGAAGCTTGAAGCCGGCGTCTTCTATCGCGGCACCTGGACGCGCCACGGCGACGCGCACCTGATCGGCGCCGGGCTGACGTATCATTTCTAAGGGTTGGCGGCGGGGCACCGCCAATACGGATGCGCTCCGCGCCAAGCGCCACGTGTGAGGCTGGTGTACCGACGAAGCGGGTTGCTCTCTGACGGCTTTGAGAAGCCCCCGCCTTCCCCAGGCCTGAAGCCGAGGCTATGTCGGGACGCTGTGAGTGGCGCGCGGCGCCGCTCTAATCCTCACGTCAGGTGACATCCCTGATCTGACCATTCATCCAAAAAAAATCGCCGCTCCTCGGGTGAGGAACGGCGATTTGTAATGCTGGCTGAGAAGGCGTTTTCACCTACTCGATCATGGGCAGCAATGCGTTGATGCTGTCCTTGGCGTCACCGTAGAACATGCGCGTGTTCTCCTTGTAGAACAGCGGGTTCTCGATGCCGGAGTAGCCGGTACCCTTGCCGCGCTTGGAGACAAAGACGTGGCGCGCCTTCCACACTTCCAGCACCGGCATGCCGGCGATCGGGCTGTTCGGATCTTCCTGCGCGGCCGGATTGACGATGTCGTTCGAGCCGATGACGATGACGACGTCGGTGTCGGGGAAGTCGTCGTTGATCTCGTCCATCTCAAGCACGATGTCGTACGGCACCTTGGCTTCGGCGAGGAGCACGTTCATGTGGCCGGGAAGACGGCCCGCGACCGGGTGGATCGCAAAGCGCACTTCCTTGCCGCGGGCGCGCAGCTTGCGGGTCAGCTCGCTCACCGCTCCTTGTGCCTGCGCCACTGCCATGCCGTAGCCCGGCACGATGATGATCGTGCTTGCCTCGTTGAGCGCGGCCGCTACGCCTTCGGCGTCGATCGCGATCTGCTCGCCCTCGATCTCCATCGCCGGGCCCGTGGTATTGCCGAAGCCGCCGAGGATCACCGAGATGAACGAGCGGTTCATCGCCTTGCACATGATGTAGGAGAGGATCGCACCCGACGAGCCAACCAGCGCACCGGTGACGATCAGCAGATCATTGCCGAGCGAGAAGCCGATCGCAGCTGCCGCCCAGCCCGAATAGGAGTTCAGCATCGACACCACCACCGGCATGTCGGCGCCGCCGATGCCCATGATCAGATGGTAGCCGATGAAGAAGGCGAGCAGCGTCATCAGGAACAGCGCCCAGAACGAGCCGGTGTTCAGATAGACGATCAGGAGGATCAGCGAGATGATCGCAGCACCTGCATTGAGCGCATGGCCGCCCGGCAGCTTCTTTGCCTTGCCGTCAACCTTGCCCGCGAGCTTGCCGAAGGCAATGACGGAGCCGGTGAAGGTCACCGCGCCGATGAAGACGCCAAGGAAGGTTTCGACCTTCAGGATGGCGATCTCGGCCGGGGATTTTGCCAAAAGCTTCACCGCAAAGGCGCTGAGCTCATGCGGCTCGAGGGCAAGCAGTGCCGCCGGATTGCCGATGGCATGGCCGAGGCGGGCAAGCTCGATGTGGGTCGAAAAGCCGATGAAGACGGCGGCAAGGCCGACGAAGCTGTGCAGCGCCGCCACCAGCTGCGGCATCTCGGTCATCTGTACGCGCGCCGCCACCAGATAGCCGAGCACGGAGCCCGCGATCAGCATCAGCACGATCAGCCAGTGATGGCCGACGCCCGGCGTGAAGATCGCTGCGCAGACGGCGAGCGCCATGCCGGCAATGCCGTACCAGACCGCGCGCTTGGCGCTTTCCTGGCCTGACAGTCCGCCAAGGCAGAGGATAAACAGCACCGCCGCGGCAATATAGGCCGCAATGACAATGCCGGGGTCGCCGATGTGGGCGAACATCTGTTTGAGGTTGTGCATGTCTTAGCTCCCCGCGCTCTACGACTTCTGGAACATGGCGAGCATGCGCCGGGTGACGAGGAAGCCGCCGACGATGTTGATGGTCGCGATCAGCACCGAGATCGTACCGAGGATGGCGACGATCCAGGACGAGGAGCCTATCTGCGCAACGGCGCCGAGGATGATGATGCCGGACACCGCATTGGTGACCGCCATCAGCGGCGTGTGCAGCGAGTGCGAGACGTTCCAGATCACCTGGAAGCCGACGAAGCAGGCCAGCATGAACACCACGAAGTGCGACATGAAGCTCGGCGGCGCATAGGCGCCGACCAGCAGGATCAGCATCGTGCCGATCGCGAGTAGCCCGACCTGCGTCCTCGTTGCCTTGCGGAAGGCTTCCGCCTCCTGTGCACGGCGCTCTTCCGGCGTGAGTTCCTTCGGCTTTTCCTGCTTCTTTACCGACGCGATCGCCTGCACTTTCGGCGGCGGCGGCGGGAAGGTGATCGCCCCGTCATGGGTAACGGTCGCACCACGAATGACGTCGTCTTCCATGTTGTGGACGATGACGCCGTCCTTGGAAGGCGTCAGATCCGAAAGGAAGTGACGGACGTTGTTGGCGTAGAGCATCGAGGCCTGGGAGGCCATGCGGCTCGGGAAGTCGGTGTAGCCGATGATGACGACGCCGTTGTCGGTGACGACGCGCTCGTCGGCCCTGGTCAGCTCGCAGTTGCCACCGCGCTCGGCGGCAAGGTCGACGATGACCGAGCCGGGCTTCATTGCCTCGACCATGTCCTTCGTCCACAGCACCGGAGCCGGACGGCCGGGGATCAGAGCCGTGGTGATGACGATGTCCATGTCGGGCGCCAGCTCGCGGAATTTTGCCAGCTGCGTTTCCCGGAACTCGGGGCTCGAGGGCGCCGCATAGCCGCCGGTGGCGGCACCATCTTGCGCTTCCTCAAATTCGAGGAAGACGAATTCTGCACCCATCGACTCGATCTGCTCGGCAACTTCCGGGCGCACGTCGAAGGCATAGGTGATGGCGCCAAGGCTGACCGAGGTACCGATCGCCGCAAGACCGGCAACGCCCGCGCCCACCACCAGCACCTTTGCCGGCGGAATCTTGCCAGCGGCCGTCACCTGTCCGGTAAAGAAGCGGCCGAAATTGTTGCCCGCCTCAATGACAGCACGGTAGCCGGCGATGTTCGCCATCGACGACAGCGCGTCCATCTTCTGCGCGCGCGAGATGCGCGGCACCATGTCCATCGCGATCGTCGTGACGCCGCGTTCCTTCAGCTCCTCGAGCAGCTCGGAGCTCTGGGCCGGATAGATGAACGAGATCAGCGTCTGGCCCTTGCGGAAGAGTTTCACCTCTCCTTCGGCCGGCGGGCGAACCTTCACCACCACATCGACTTCGCCGAAAAGTGCTGCCGCATCCGGCACCACCGTCACGCCAGCCGCACGATAGGCATCGTCCGAAATGCCGGCCGCAGCACCTGCGCCCGCCACCACGAAGCAGGCATGGCCGAGTTTCTCGAGCTGCCGTGCGCTGTCGGGCGTCAGGGCAACGCGCTGCTCGCCAGGATAGACTTCCTGTAATGCACCAATTCTCAAGGGCCGTTCCTCCTGAGAGCTAGAGTGACCATATGACCGCACGAGGATCGCCAAGACAGCATAATCCTGTTGACCCTGCGGCAGGACGCTAACGGAGAAGTCGTCCTGTTGAAAAGGCGGCCCCCGCACGAGACCGCCTCTCCTTGTGGAATCGCCTTATATGTGGCGGTAACGATTGTCTCAATAGGACTCAGGCGAGCGGGCCCCGGTCTGCTTAAAGGTGAGGCCACTTGTTGCGTGATCGATGCGGCGGAAAACTCTGGTTTCACGCCTCAAGCCGCATCTATGGCGTCTGGAAGTGCCGGGCTGCAGCGCTCTGTCGCAGGTCCTGAACGACTAAATAATTAGCCCTGCGGCGCGGCGACGGAGCGTCCGGCGTAGGCAGCGCCAGTGCTACCGGGGCTCGTTTCGCTAGGGCGGAAGCTGCGGCGGCCGAGGCGAACACAGGTGAAGTCTGCGCGGTTCTTCTGATCGAGCGGCAGGATATTACGAAAGTCGAACACGTAGCGCCGCCGCATCAGCCCGGCGAGACGGGCCATGTCGAGGCTTGCGTAGTCGCTCCATTCGGTCAGCACGACAAGCGCGTCTGCGCCGCGGGCGGCGTCGTAAGGGGTTTCCGCGATTTCAAGTTCGGGGTTCAAGCGGGCAGCATTTTGCGCCGCCTGCGGGTCATGCGCCCGCACAACCATTCCGGAACGCTGCAGGTGAGCGATGATCGGCAGCGCAGGCGACTCGCGCACGTCATCAGTGCCCGCCTTGAAGGCAAGGCCGAGCACGGCAACTCGGGCGCCGTGCCTAAGCCCTGCTTCCGAGATGATGCGCTCGGCGAGGCGGCGCTTGCGCATCTCGTTGCGCTCGATCAGGAGCTCGACCAGCCCCTGGCGGGTACCGAGGCGGCGGCCAGTGGCCGCAAAGGCGCGTGTGTCCTTGGGAAAGCAGGAGCCGCCAAAGCCGGGACCAGGCGTCAGGAAGTTCTGGCCTATGCGACGATCGAGGCCGATGCCTTCCGCCACCGCCATCACGTCGGCGCCGGCCTGCTCGCAAAGGTCCGAGACGTCGTTAATGAAGCCGATCTTGAGCGCGAGGAACGCATTCGCCGCATGCTTGATGAGTTCGGCGTTGGTCGTCGTCGTGGCCAGCACCGGCACGCCCGTTTTGGCAAGCGGTGCGTAGATTTCGCGCAGCGTTGCGCTGGCGCGTGGATCGTCGGCGCCGAACACGATGCGGTCAGGGCACATGAAGTCATCGATTGCGCTGCCCTCACGCAAAAATTCCGGATTTGAGGCGACGCTGAAGTCGAGCGAGCGGCGGGTCTCGGCGATCACCTCCCGGATGCGCGACGAGGTCCCGGCTGATACCGTCGACTTGACGATGACGCTGTGGCTATTGGCCTTGAGGTCAGCAATGCGCGCATGCGCGCTGAAAGCAAGCTCCATCGAGGCGCCTTCACCATTGGGTTCCGCCTCGGGCTGAAAGAAGTCGGCATGGCCGTCAATGAAGAAGAGGCCGTAGCGGCCTCGCCGTCGAAGCGCGAGCATCGAGCCCAGCAGGCTCGTGCAATCGCCGCCCAGGACGACCGGAATTTCGCCAGCATCAAGCAGCGTTTCCACCGCGTCGGCGAGCCTGGGCCTAGGCGTCCATGCGGCAATTGCCCCGGCGTTCAGGATGCGGTCTTGGGATCGGGCGTGGGTTTTGGGGAGGCACCGCCAGGGGCCCGGCGCCTCGCGCATCGATGCGTTCCGCAAGACCCAGATCGAGCAGTTTGTCGGGCAAGCGCTCCACACCCTCCGTTGCGAGGCTTGCCTCCAGCACGCGCTCGTCACGGATGCCGCGCCGCGCAATCTGCGTGTCGACCATCTGGTGCCGGGCGTGCTCGTAGTCAAGCATGGCTCGTGTGCCGATCTGCCGGTGAAACCCCGCGCCTTCATGACGGTCGCGGGTGCCGCCTAGAACCAGCGAGCAAGCGGCAGGTTCCCGTTCGCCTGCTGAACGGACTGGCCGCTCGCGCGTTGTCGGCAGTCTTACGACCGAAGGAGGCGGTTCATGGAAGACTATACGCTCTACTACTGGTCGGTGCCATTCCGCGGACAGTTCGTCCGCGCCGTGCTGGCCTTTGCCGGAAAAAGCTGGCGCGAAGCCGGCGACGGCGAAATCGGTCGGCTGATGAACCTCACGGTCGAGGAGATGCCGATCCCATTCATGGGGCCGCCGATGCTTGTTGACCACGCAAACAACATCGCGATCGCCCAGATGCCTGCCATCATCCTTTATCTTGGCGATACGCTCCGCCTGTTGCCGCACGATCCGGCCTTGAGGGCGTTGACGATGAAGATCGTCAACGACGCCAACGACGTGATCGACGAGATCACGCTTCAGGGCGGGCAGCAGATGTGGACGGAGAAGAAATGGGCCGAGTTCGTGCCGCGGCTGCAGCGATGGATGACCTTCTGGGAGGTGACCGGCCACCGCCACGGGCTTGCGTCTGATTCGGGCGCCCTCTTTGGCGGCAAGGAGCCGGGTATCGCCGATATTGTCACGGCCACACTCTGGTCAACCATGGGCGAGCGCTTCCCGAAAATCGCGGCGATGCTGGATGAAACGGCCCCCGACATCAGCGCCCTGACTCGCCGCATCTCCGATCTTCCGCCACTACGCGTACTGGCCGCAAGAGCACGTGCAGACTATGGCGACGCCTACTGCGGCGGGCAGATCGAAGCCTCCTTGCGAAAAGTGGTGGGCGGCAACCTCTAACCCTCCGCCGTCTCCAGCGCTGCCATCGCGATCGCAACCAGGATTGCACTCGAGCCGATGAGAAGGCTGGGCGTGGGCGTTTCCTGACCAACCGCGAGCGAAGCTATGAGGCCAACGGCAGGCACGCCGAGCAGGACGATCGAGACGACGTCGGCGCGGGTGCGGGTACCGACTTCGACCACCGCCCATGAGCAGAAGGCGGTGGCGAGGATGCCGATGAAGAGGAGGTGATCCCACCGCTCGAGCAGCCACGAGACTTCGGGTGGGCCTTCCATCGCGTAGGCGAGCGGGATCAGGCAGATGGTCGCAAGCGCCATTTGCCACGGCGCGAGGTCGAGTGCGGCGCCGATCCAGCGATGATGATGTATGTGGACCATGCAGACGGCCCATGACAGCGCCGCAATCAGCAGCAGCGCGCCGGCAATAAGGCCGTCGAGCCCGAAAGCGCGAAAGCCGCCCACATCAATGAGAAGGAGAATGCCCGAGAGGCCGAGGGCGGCCGCGAACAGTTGCCGGCGGCCGATGCGCCCGCCAGGATACATCGCAACGATCGGCAGTACCCAGAGCGGCATGGTGTAGGCCAGCACGACCGCGCGGCCCGTCGGCATGATGCGCAGCGCCGAGGCTGCGAGCGCCGTGAACATAAGCATCTGCAACAGGCCGACGCTGAGCACGACCGGCAGGTCGCGACGGCTGGGCAGCCGCAGGCGGCCGAAGGGGATCAGGATCGCAAACAGGACCAACGCACCGATGAGGTAGCGGATGACCGTGAACCAGATCGGGGGGACGATCGCGACCGAAGATTTCATCACCGGCCAGCTCAGCCCCCAGATGATAACCACACATGCGACCAGCACCTGGTCGATACGCCTACCAGAACCCTGACCAGCTACTGATCGCATGTCGCGGCCCCGCAAGTCCTCCCCTCCGCCGTTGATTGGGCGGATGGCCTGTCCAGAGTGGAAGACTAGGCGGGGTTGGGCCGCGGCGCTTCGGTGCCAGCCCCCATTTTTCGGGAAGACCTGTACCCAGATTTCGCGGACCTGCCCGGCTCGGCCTCCTGCAGCAGCCAGGGCTCGTTGCGAAGGCGCAGCATCACTTCCATGCGGTTGGCGGCCCCGAGCTTTGTGAGCACTGCCGAAACATGATGCTCGATTGTGCGTGGCGAGCGCACCAGCCGAGCGGCAATCTCGCGATTGCCCGCACCCTCGGCCATCAGCCGCAGCACCTCCAGTTCGCGACGAGTAAGGCCGAACGGGTGCGCGCGAGCAGACGCGTATGGACCCCGCCGCACCTTCGGCAGCCGGTCGGCGACGCCAAGAAGCTCTGCCTTGCGGCGGGCAAGGCGAAGCGCGGGCGTCGCCCCAAGCTCCTGCAAAATGGTGGCAGCGCGGCTGAGCGCTACTTCCGCATCGTCGCCTTCGACCCGCATAAGGGAGAGTGCCGCCTCGTAAGGAAGTCCCAGCCCGAGCCACTTGTCAGCAGCACCTTCGGGATTGCCCTTCAGTTCCATGAGCCGCGGCTGGGCTGCCCGATCGACGGGGAACTGCGGCGGCTCGCAGTGACAGCGCTGCCACCAGACCACCAGTTCGCCGAACTCCCACCGGTCGAAGGCATCGAGATCTATTGCGGCAAGCTGCGCCAGTTGCTCATGCGCCGCGACCAGATCGCCTGACAGCCAGGCAGCTTCGACGAGCGCAAGCCGCGCCGGCGCGATATATTGCGGCTCGCCGGTCGAGAGCGCGTTCCTGAGTGCCTGCTGCAGAAGGAGCGGAGCATCCGACTCGCCGAGGCGCGTGCGGGCACGGCCAAGCACCAGCAGCGCCGGCAGCTGCATGATGAGGGTCAGCCGCTCAAGCTTCATCACGCCCGCCGCAATCGTCTCTGCATCGCGGAGCCGCCCCTGTTCCAGCCGCAGCTGCGCCAGCCGCCCGACGAGGTAGTGCGTCCACGCGTCGAGGTCGTGCTTGGTGTCGTAGGCAATGCCCTCGGCGAGCAGCCGCTCGGCAAGGGGGAAGTCCTTGAAAAGAACGGCATACTCCCCGTAGTTCGTATAGGCGCGAGCGGCCTGCTCATGATGGCCGTGCTGCAGGGCAAGCGCGAGGCTGCGCTCCATCATCTCGCACCCGCCCGGCTGATCCGAATGCAGCAGCGCCGTCGCCACGGTGTTGAGCGCGTGGGCAAGCGTTTCGGTAGCGTTAAAGGCTTCGGCCAGATCGATCGCCCTGTTGCCCCAGCCGACAGCCTCCGCGAAGCGATCGTTCAGCATGTGCAGTTGCGAGCGAAGCGCATAGGCGATCCCAAGTTCCGCCCCCGGAGGAAGGCTTTCGAGCACGCGGATCGCCTCGTCGGCATATTGCCCGGCTTCCTGTGAATCGCCCCGATACCAGTGCAACCGGGCGAGCCAGCGCAGGTTCTCGCCAACCTTGTCGAGCCGCCCGAGCTGGCGCCACAGCTCGACGGCGCGGTGACGCCGCTCGATGACGAGGTCATCGATCTGGAGAGCTATCCCCGCTTCATAGGCCCAGTCCTCGCAAAGCCGGGCAGCGAGTTCCTGCGGGGCTTTGTCGACATATTCCAGCGCCGTTTCGAGATGGGAGGCGGCCTGCTGGTGGGCGCCAAGGCTGGCGGCATGCGCGGCCGCCTGCGGCGCGAGTTCCAGCACGCGCCTTGCCTCGCCTGCCCCTGCTGCGTGATGCACCCGCCGCGATAGCGAAGCCTCACCAGACTCCGCAGCAGCCTCATCGAGCGCAGAGAGGACCTGCCGGTGGAGCTTGCGTCGCCGCGCCGCCGATACTCTCTCCAGCGTCGACTGGCGCGCCAGCTCATGCCGGAACTGGAGGTTGCCATTGATGTCACGCACCAGCAGGCCGCGTTCGACACAGTTGTCGACGAGAACCTCGGCGTCGGGGCCCAGCAAAGCTTCGGCAAGCCAGGGCTCGATGCCGGCGGGCTCGACGCTGAGCGCCTCCAGCGCCTCGCGGTCTTCCTCGTCGAGCCGCGACAGGCGGGACCACACCGCATCGCGGATCGACGGCGGAATGCCTTTGGTGAGCGGCTCGTCGCTCGCGAGGATCTCCGTCACAAAGAACGGATTGCCAGCGGTCAGGCGATGAAGATCTGGCTCAACGCGACCGGCCAGCCGAGCCAGCGTCGCCACACCCTGCGGCGACAGCGGCTGCAGCCGCACGCGCTCGACGGTCCGCGATGGCAGATCGCCAATTACCTGCGCGAGCGGATGATCGGGTCCGACCTCCTCGAACCGAAAAGTCAGGATCATCAGCAGCCGCAGCATCCCGGCGCGGCGGCCGAGGTAACGGACGAGGTCGAGCGAGGCCTTGTCTGCCCAGTGCATGTCCTCGAACACGAGCACGCTGGTGCGCGGATTGCCCTGCAATGAGGCGAGAACGGCGGGGAAAAGCTGCTCGGGTGGGGCCGACCGACGAAGAAGCTCCGCCACATGCGGACCCAGGCCGTGCGCCACGTCGTGCAGGGGTCCGAGCGCACGGGCGGTGAAGAAGGCCTCGCAGGCGCCGCAATGTACGCTGCTGTCCTTTTGCGCGCTTGAGACGAATTCGCGAAGAACGGACGACTTGCCAATACCGGCCTCGCCCATCACGAGGGCGACACGACCCTGACCTTTGCGCGCCTCATCGAGGGCGAGGAACAGGGCGGACAGCGGCTCTTCCCGCTCGACAAGCATTTGCCACCTCGAGCATGCGCCAACCGCCCGCCAAAACCATACGACGTCGACGGCCTCTTGTCAGCAATCGTGGCGTGTTTGAGCTGCGTCAGCGCTGCCCGCGGGAAGCTCCGGAACTCTCGGCCAGATGTTCGCGGAAGGAAGAGATCAGCCAGCTGGCGGCGGGCCCCGGCGGATTGGCCGTCCTGCGCAGGACATAGATCGGGTACTCGGTCACCTCATAGGCATCGACCATCAATTCCACCAGCCTGCCCTTCTCGATGTCCTTGCGAACGACCGCGTCCGGCAAGCCGCCCCAGCCGAGACCGCCGCTGATCAGGCGGTGCTTGGTGACAATGTCGCTCACGCGCCAGGTCTTGTAGGAGTGAACGTTGAAGTCGCGTCCCCGTGTTATGCCGGAAGAATCCATCACCACGATCTGCACCTCCTCGCGTACGTCGGCTCGGGTAAGCCGCCGGTTGAGCCGGGCCAGCGGATGATCCGGCGCAGCGACCGGCACCATGTAGGAATGGCCGATCCTCTCCGGCGTGATGCGATCGTCGTGGACCAGTAGCGCGCCGGAAAAGCCCACATCCGCCTTACCGCTCAGGATCAGGTCGTGGACCATCCCGAGTTCACCAACGGTGAGGTTGAGCGGAACGGCCGGAAACTTTTCGCGGAAGGCCCGCAGCGAGGCAACGACCGCTTCCGACGGCACCATGACGCTGATGGCGAGCGACAGTTCTGCTTCGACACCCTCCTTAAGGCTTCTTGCACGGGCGCGCAGGCTTTCGAGCCCGGCAGCGATGCGGCGGGCATCTGTCAGCATCGCCTTTCCAGCCTCGGTCAGGCGGGGATGGCGGGAGCCAGCCCGCTTGAACAGCTGCACCTCGAGCTGCGCTTCGAGGTTGGCAATCGTGTAGCTGACGACCGACTGAGCCCGGTTCAGCGCGCGGGCCGCGGCCGAAAAACTGCCCGTCTCGACAACGGTCAGGAACACCTGCAGCTGGTCGAAGGTGGGCTGCGCTTCCATGATCATCCATCCAATTGATAGATAGTTTTGTTCGATCTTTTATCGGTTTTCTGGATGACCTTCCAGACCTAGCTTTTGGCGACACTTGGGCACCGCCCGTCTCCGATTCTGAGGAAAGGAAGAGACCATGTCCTCCATTCTGCTCGTTACCTCCAGCCCGCGCGGCAATGAGTCCCTCTCCAGCAAGTTTGCGATCGATCTTGCCAACCAGCTCGCCGATCGCTTGCCAAGCGCCGCGATCGTCCATCGTGACATCGGCAGCCACCCAGTCCCCCACCTCGACGAGGTCACCACCACCGCCATCCGCAAACCGGCCGAGGCGCGCAATGCGGAGGAAGCCGCAGCCGTCGCCTATTCCGACCAGCTCGTCGATGAACTGCTTGCCGCCGACGCCGTGGTAATCGCGACCGGCCTCATCAACTTCAACATCTACTCGACGCTGAAAAGCTGGATCGACAATGTGGCCCGGGCGGGCTTGACCTTCCGCTACACGGAAAGCGGCCCGGTCGGTCTTGCCGCGGGAAAGAAGGTCTATCTCGTGCTGGCCGCCTGATCGCCTGGAGCTACACCACGAGCTAACACGGGTCTACGCTTTTCAGATGAGTACTTCACCCTCCAGGGTGATCCGCACGATCCGGTCATGAGCTACCCTTTCCCTGCCTGAGTGACATATCTGGGGCGGGGGCCTTTTTTTTTCGGGATGCGCGCGGGCAACGGGAACACAGTCAGGAAACCGGGCCGTTCACTTTGTCGCCCGGCGCAGATCGAGCTGTGCCACCTGCCTGATTACGTCGATCCGGCCGGCGGCGCCGAGTTTCGCGTAGAGGCTTTTGATCTGCGTCCTGACCGTTTCCCGCGACAGGGACGCTTCGGCCGCAATGGCCGCCGCATTCTTTCCTTCCAGAAGGCCGACCAGAGCGCGCGCTTCCGCAGAGCTGAGCTTGTGCGACTTCACGAAATCTTCAAGCTCGAGGGCACGAGGGCGCAGCACCGGCTCGAGGAGCAGCACCACGGTGGGGCCTTCGAAATAGGCCGCGAACCGATCCTTCATGACCCGGACCAGGGTCGCCTTGGTCCCGTTGATGACACGCGTGAACGCGCGCGGCGCATCCTCTTCGGTGCGGTCGAGCATCCGCTGAAGCACCTGCGCGGCTTCCGCATCGCATAGCCGCAGTCGCCCCAACGGGTTGAGCCGTGTACACCTGCCTTCAGTCAGCATCCGTTCGGCCGACCCCGATGCCGTCTTCAGCCGACCGCCCTCGCCGACGACCAAAACCCCGACATCCGCGCTATCGAACAACGAGCCCGCGATCTCGGCGATCTGCCGATGCTTCGGCCCCGCGCGAAAGTAGTGAAAGGCCCGCCGCAGATGCGGAGCGAGTTGCGTCAGCAACTGGGCCGCGCGTGCGTTCTCATCCGGATCCTCGCGACTGGTCAAAACCGACAACAGGAAAGACTTTCCTTCCTCGCGGACCATCGTCAGCCCGACTGCCGCCCTGGTTCGAAAGCGGCCATAGACGAAGTCGGTGTAGAACTCGGTCCGCTTCAACTCATTGACCGGCAGCATCTGGTCGGAAATGACACCGACGCCCACCTGCCTTGTCGCGGCTCGCTTCATCCATGGATTGATGCTGGCATAATATCCGCCGTCGCGCAGCGCCGAGGCATCCGCGCCGTAGACGAGGTCCCAGCTGCCCCTCGACTTCTCGCTGTCATGGTAAAACAACGTCGCGACACCGTCGGGAAGCTGCTCACTCAGAGCCTTGAGAAAATCCTCCCACGTCCTCTCCCCAAGGAGAGCCGCATAGATCAGATCCACAAGTTCTTCACTGTCCACCACCCCGCTCCATCAGGATGAAAACATGGGGTTGCTCGGACAATATCATTAAATACTGCCAAGAAAAACTACACGCTTCCCACGCTCAGGTGAACAGAGATAGTATAGTTCAAGATGGCGATTTAATGCGGGCGAAGATTATCATCCAAGTTTAACCGCCGTCTCCCGCAGCGCTCTTGCCAGCACTTTGCCCCATTCACGGGCAGCGGGGGCCGTGCGGATCAGGTCGTTGCGGATTTCGATCTCGACGCAGGGCAGACCCCGCTGTTCGCCATGGATTGGGATCGCGTAGTCAGTATCGTCGCCGACGCTGTAGGGCTGGTTGATGCCGACGCAGTAAGCGGTGTTCATTTTGAGCCACTCGGCGAGAGCCGGTGACAGCACATTGTCGCGGTTGAAGAGCACGCCGATCTCCCACGGGCGGCTGTTGCCCAGGAACACTGGCGTGAAGCTGTGCACGGTCACGAGGATCGTGCGGCGGCCGGCGGCCGCGCGAGCGTCGAGCGCGGCGGTGACCGCGTTGTGGAACGGCCAGAAGATCGCGTCGGCGCGAGCCTTCCTTTCCTCTTCGTTGAGATCCAGATTGGCCGAAATGACCGTGTCCTCGCTGCGCGTCGGCGCAAAGTCGGCAACGTCGGGACGGCGGTTGCAGTCGCAGACGAGGCGCGAATAGACCTGCGTGAACAAGGGCGCGTCGAGCAGCGTAGAAAGTTCGAGCGCGACGTCCTTTGCGCCGATGTCCCAGGCGATGTGACGCTGAAGGTCTTCTTCCGACAGCCCCATGTCGCCATAGCGGCGCGGAATGCGGCGCCCGGCATGCTCGCAGATCAGCACATAATCCGAAGACCCGTTCTCGTTGTACGCCTCAAGCGGATGCGGCTCGTCTTCGGCGAGGATCGCAATGGCGTTCGCCTGAACTGAACGGGTCAAGGGTTTGTCTCCGGCGCAGAATGTCTGAAATGGTACAAATCTGCGAATGGAATTCAAGTTGTATCTTTTCGTTGACGCCATCTCGCCTCCGCCCCTATCATCACCCTGGGGAACAGAAACAGAGCCGCGTCAAAGCGTTAGAACGCATGACCCATGAGCCAATCATCGAGGCAAAGGGCCTTTCCATACGCTTCGGCGGGCTGGTGGCCGTCGACAGCTATTCACTGGTGCTGCGGTCCGAGGACCTTGCCGGGCTGATCGGCCCGAACGGAGCCGGAAAGACCACCGCGTTCAATTTGCTCACCGGGGTGCACAAGCCCTCGGAAGGAGCGATTCTGATCGGCGGGCAGGACATGACCGGGCAAAAGCCGCACAAGCTCGCGCAGGCGGGTCTCGCCCGCACCTTCCAGAATATCCGCTTGTTTGCGGACCTCACCGTGCTCGAGAACGTCATGTGCGGCGGGCATCTGCGTCATGGTTCTTCGTTGTTTTCTACCCTCGCCTATCTGCCAGCATTTCGACGCAGCGAGCGGCAGATCGCCCAAGAGGCGACAAAGATCATCCGCGAGGTGGGACTGGCGGATGCGATCGACCGGCGCGCCGGCGACCTTTCCTATGGCGACCAGCGCCGGGTCGAGATAGCGCGGGCGCTTGCCACGCATCCGAAGGCCCTGCTTCTTGACGAGCCGGCTGCGGGGCTGAACCCCAGCGAAACGCAGGCACTCGTCGAACTCATCCGCCGCATCAACGGGGAGATGGGCATCGGCGTTCTGGTGGTTGAACATGACATGCGCCTTGTCATGAGCCTGTGCCGCCGCATCCAGGTGCTCAATCGTGGCAAACTCGTCTGCGAGGGAGCGCCCGCCGAAGTGCAGGCTGATCCTGCCGTAATCGAAGCCTATCTGGGCACGCGACGACAAAGGGCCGCTCATGCCTGACGCACCCATCCTCCAGGTCAGCGGACTGAACGTGTTCCGCGGCGCCACCCATGTGCTGAAGGATGTGTCGTTCGAGGTCGCCAGGGGCGAGCTCGTCGCGCTGATCGGTGCGAATGGTGCCGGCAAGTCGACGACGCTTCTGGCACTGTCCGGCCTTCTTCCCGCCCGTTCCGGCACGGCCCGGATGACGACCGATGAAGGAACGATCGAGCTCACGCGCGCTTCCACGGAAACGATCGTCCGCGCGGGGCTGATTCACTGTCCGGAAGGCCGGCAGATCTTTCAGTCGCTCTCCGTCGCCGACAACCTCGCGCTCGGTGCCTACGCCCGCACCGACAAGGACTGGATCGCGCAGACCACCGAAGAGGTCTACCGGCTGTTCCCCATCCTGCGCGAACGCGAGAAGATACCGGCAGGCGCGCTGTCAGGCGGCGAGCAAATGATGCTCGCGATGGGCCGGGCACTGCTTGGGGCACCGAAACTGCTTCTGCTCGACGAGCCATCTCTCGGTCTCGCACCCAAGGTGATCGACACGATCTTCGACGTCATCGCGGAGCTCAAGGCGCGGGGCGTCACCATCCTGCTGATCGAGCAGAACGCGGCCATGGCCCTGGAGATCGCCGACCGCGCGCATGTCATGGAGCATGGGCGCATCACGCTTTCCGGCACCGGCGCGTCGCTTATGGAAAACGACCGGGTGCGGCAGGCCTATCTCGGGGTGAGCGCATGAGCCAGTATCTGTTCCAGCAGCTGATCAACGGGCTTGCGCTCGGCAGCCTCTACGCGCTCGTCGCGATCGGCTTTTCGATGATCTACGGCATCGTCCGCCTCATCAACTTCGCCCACGGCGATCTTGTGATGATCGGCGCTTTCGCGACCCTCGGGATGCTGTTCTATGGCACACCCTGGCCGGTGACCCTGCTGGTGGTGCTGCTCGTCGGCGCGCTGGCCGGCGCCACAATTCAGACGGTCGTGTTCCGGCCGATGCTGGGCGCGCCGCAGGTGACCGGCTTCATCGCCTCGCTTGCCGTTTCGATCACCATCCAGAACTCAGCACTGATGCTGCTGTCGGGCCAGCCGCGCAACTTCCTGTTTCCGGAAGCGATGCGCCAGCGCGTCTCGCTCGGCGGCGTCAGCGCGTCGCTCACCGACCTCGTCATCATCGGCCTGACCCTGACGCTGATCGCGATCCTGTTCGTGATCGTCTACCGCACGCGGCTTGGGCGGGCGATGCGCGCGACGGCCGAAAACCTGATGGCGGCTCGGCTGATGGGCATCGGCGTCAACCGCACGATCCTTGCCGCGTTTGCGATCGGCTCCGCGCTGGCCGCCGTCGCCGGCCTGTTCTGGGGCGGGAAGTTCGGCCAAATCGATCCGCTGCTCGGCTCCGTGCCGGGCCTGAAGGCGTTCATTGCCTGCGTCATCGGCGGCGTCGGCTCGATCGGCGGCGCGATGCTCGGCGGATATATCCTCGGGCTCGCCGAGGTGCTGTTTGTCGGGCTGCTGCCGCAGGCCTATGCCGGGTACCGTGACACCTTCGTCTTCTCGCTGTTGATCCTGATCCTCCTCATCAAGCCGTCGGGGCTGTTTGTCCGCCATGTCGAAGAGCGCGCCTGAAACCATTACCATGGGCACTTCGGGCGGCGGCCAATGGCTTGCCGCACCCTTGCGCATCGCCCTGCTCATAGCCGCCGCGAGCGTGGCCCTGTGGCTGGTGACGGCGGGGGCAAGCGCGTATCTCACGACGCTCGTCGCCGTGATGTTCATCAATGCGGCACTGGCGGTGTCGCTCACCTTCACCAACGGCATGACCGGCATGTTCTCGCTAGGTCATCCGGCCTTCATGACCATCGGCGCCTACGTCGCGGCGATCCTCACCTTTCCCTCGCGGCGCAAGGCATCGATGCTGCCTGACCTGCCGGAGTTCATCGCCAGCCTGGACCTGTCGTTGCTGCCCGCCACCGTCATCGCCGGGCTTGCGGGCGCGCTGGTCGCGTTCCTCGTCGGGCTGCCGGTGCTGCGCCTGCGCGGGCACTATCTTGCCGTGGCAACGCTCGGCCTGATCGTCATCGTCCAGGGGCTGGCGCTCAACTGGAACGGTATTACCCGCGGTGGGGCGGGACTGTCCGGCATTCCGCGTCTATCCAACATCTGGTGGGCATTCGGCTTCATGGTTCTGACCGTCGCCGCCGTCTGGCGCATCAAGTTTTCCTCGCTTGGGCGCGCGATGATGGCAACGCGCGAAAACGACCTTGCCGCCGAATGCACCGGCATCGACACGGTGCGCATCCGTATGCTCGCCTTCGTCATCGGCGCGTTCTTCGCGGCGGTTGCCGGCGCGCTGATGGCGCACCTCATCAGCGTGGTGACGCCCCGCACCTACTCGATTGTGCTTGCCTTCAACCTCGTCGTGATGATTGTCATCGGCGGTTCGGGCAGCATCGTCGGCTCAGTCATCGCGGCGTTTGCCATCACCATCGTATCGGAGCTGCTGCGCCCGGTGGAGGAATCCTTCGGCCTCTACGGCATGAGCCAGGTGATCGTCGCGCTCAGCCTGATCCTGGTGCTCTACTTGCGTCCACGAGGTCTGTTCGGCAGCGACGAGCCCGCCTTCGTGAAGCACTATCTGAACGGAAAGAAGCGCCTATGAGTTCACCCCGCCCGCAGGACGTGTTCGAGAGCCGCGCGCTGCCGCTGACGGCCGCGCGCACCGCCCTGCTCGTGATCGACGCCCAGAACTGGGTGATGGACGAGAAGAACCGCCACCCACGGCCGCAGTTCTACGAAGACGTGCGCGGCTTCGTCATTCCGAATATCGCGAAGCTCATCGAAGCCTCGCGCCGCTTTGGTGTCGAGGTCGTCTACACGGTGATGGAGAATTTTACGGAAGACGGCCGCGATCGCAGCCTCGACTACAAGCTTTCGGGCTTCTTTATCCCGAAGGGCTCGCACGATGCGACGGTTATCGATGAACTGCGCCCGGAGCGCGACGAGATGGTGATCCCGAAAACCTCGTCCAGCCTCTTCAACTCGACCAATTTCGAGTACCTGATGCGCAATATCGGCATCGACACGATCATGGTCACGGGTTTCCTCACCGACCAGTGCGTCGATCACACCATTCGCGACGGTGCTGACCGCGGCTTCCACATGATCTGCATCAGCGACGGCGTTGCGACCGACACGCGCGAGCGTCACGTGGCGGCGCTCAATGCGTTCAAGGGTTACTGCCGCACCGAGACGACGAGTTCGATGATCGCCATCATGGAGCGCGATTTCGCGTGAAGAAGTGGTGGCGGTCCCCCGCCACCAGCGCTTTGGTCAGTAAGACTTGGCGTAGCGAACGCACTGCTCCTCGAGCGGCAGTTCCTCCATCATCTTCGCCTCGAAGCGCTTGTGGGCGAGATAGGCAGCCTTCAGTTCCGCGCCAATTGTGTTTTCCAGCACCTTGTCAGCCTCGAACAGGTCGAGCGCCTCGGTGAGCGACTGCGGCAGGCGCACGATGTTGAGCTCGCGAAGCCGCTGTTCCGGCAGGTTCTGTGGTGCCCCCTCGCAAACCTGCGGGATCGGGAGCGAGGCGTCGAGGCCCTGGAGACCTGCGGCAAGGATCGCGCCCAGCACCAGATAGGGGCTCCCTGCCGCGTCGGCGGCGCGGAACTCGAAGTGGAACTGACGCGCGATCTCGCTCTTCTGGAACACCGGGCAGATGCGCACGCCGGCCTCGCGGTCGCGGTAGCCGAGATTGTTGTATGCCGCGCTCCAGCGGTTCGGGGTCAGGCGCAGATAAGAGACGGTGGCGGCGGCAGTCATCGCTGTGATCGCCGGCAGATTGGCAAGAATGCCGCCGACAAAGCTGCCGGCGCGCGCCGAGATGCCGTCCGAGTGCGAGGCGTCGTAGTTGACCGGCTCGCCGGTGGCCGCATCAATGAGGCTGAAGTGGACGTGGACGCCGTTGCCAACCGCATCGGGCCGCAGGATCGGCGTGAAGCTGGCTCGCCCGCCTAGATTGTGAGCGACGGCGCGGGCAATCTCGCGTACCGCAACGGCCTGATCGGCGGCGGCAACGCCGATGGCGGGTCCCACCGTCACCTCGTACTGCTTCGGACCATATTCCGGCATGAAGGTGTCGATGGCGAGCCCCGCCTCCTTCATCGCCCCGAGATAGCTTTCAGCGAACAGGCCCTGCCGGCGGAAGGCATCAAGCGCATAGCTCGAGTTGGGCCGTTCCTCGACCGCCTCGTAGACGAATTCGTGCTCGAAAGCCGCCTTTACCTTCAGGCCATGGCGGATCTCGATCTCGGCCAGGACGCGCTTGAGGAAACTGCGCGGGCAGACCGCCCAAGGCGTGCCGTCGAGCTGCATGATGTCGCCGAGGATGAAATGCTCGGCCGCGGCGTCGGGCCCGAAATCTACGCGGATGCGGCTCGCAGGTTCCGGGATGAGGACGAGATCACCGAAGGGGCCCCAGGGACTTGGCGCGATCGGCCCGTGAGACGTGATCATGCTGTTGGTCGGCGTCCAGCCGATGCCCTTCTTCAGACGATCTTCGAGATCGCAGAGCGGGAAGCCCTTGCCCCGCGTCTGACCTCCGAGATCGTTCGTACACAGCATGACTATTTCTTCACGCTTCATCCTGGACCCCTCTTTTCATTATGTTATTCAAGTCTTCGTGCCGCGCGCCGGCCGCTGTGGCGGCAGTTCCTCGCGCAAAGCCTCCAGCCGCTCCATGCGCGTCTTGCCATCGCCGCCGATGCGGGCGGCTGACGCGCCGACCAGTGCCTCGCCGAGCGCCATGCCCATGGCGAGCATGTCGAACACCGAGGGTGACTGGACAGGAACCGAGAGGACGTATCGCGCCACGCGCGCTACCGGCGACTGCCAGATATCCGTGATCAGCACGACGGTCGCGCCCTGCACCTTCGCGGCCTTGTGGGCGAAATCGATGACGTCTCGCTGATAGCGGCGCACGTCGAAGACGACCACAACGCTGTTGCGCCCGATCTCGAGCAGGTGCTGTGGCCAGCGCTGGGTCTGTCCGCCGACAATGTTGACCTTCCCACGAACCGCGGCGAGCAGGTCCGCGAGATAGGCTGCAACATTGGATGAGTAGCGGCCACCGACGAAATGAATGTCGCGGCGTGGATCGGCAAGCAGTTCCACTACCTTGTCGAACTCGGCCTCGGGCACCCCGTGTTCCAGTTCCTGCAGCGCTGCAGCGAGGTTGCCGGTGAAGCGCTGCAGGAAATGCGCGCCCTCCCCCGCGGGCCGGTCCTGCGGCTCGCTGAAACGCAGAAGCGGCGACTGCAGCGTAACTTCGAGATGGCGACGCAGCGCATCCTGAAAATCAGCGTAGACCGGAAAGCCCAGCCGCCGCACAAGCCGCAGCACCGTAGCGGTGCTGACGCCGCTCTGATCCGCAAATTCAGCCACCGTGCCAAGCCCCGCCATCGGGTAGTTTGCCAGCAGGTGGCGCGCCACGCGCGCCTCGCGCTGGCTCAGGGACGGCAGCTCGCGCCTCAAGATTTCCTGCACGTCGGCGGCCGGGTTACCTGTCATTCCAATGCACCTCTTACCTGTATCAAATCAGACAAATTCGATTCATTGAAGAAAAATGTACCGTTCTGTTGACGAAGATGACGCAGGGGAGCATCCTTGCGGGATAAACGCCGGACATCTTCGCATCTGGCCTCCCGGATGTCGGAGACGACGGCATAACGAGGGGAAGCAAAAGATGTACAAACTGGTTTCTTTATCTGCCCTGGCGCTGGCCGCAATGCTGGGAACGGCAAGCGCGCAGGACGCCATCAAGCTCGGGGCCCTGTACAACCTGACAGGCGGCATGTCCTCGCTGGACGGCCCGTCGCTGAAGGGTGCGCAGCTTGCCGCCAAGCAGATCAACTCGTCGGGCGGTCTGCTCGGCAAGCAGATCGAACTGATCGCTCCCGACGGCAAGACTGACCAGCAGGAGACCGCGATTTCCGCGCAGCGCGTGCTCTCGGAAGGAGTGGTCGCCGGTTTCGGCCAGTCGGACACCACCTTCGTGATGGCCGCTGCGCCGCTCTTCCAGGAAAAGGGTGTACCCTTCCTGACCTCGGGCGCGACCCATCCCGAGCTGCCGCAGTGGGTCGGCGACCACATGTTCATGACCGCCTTCGGTGACGACGACCAGTCCTACGCGATCGCCGACTATGCCTATGACAAGCTCGGTGTGCGCCGCGTGGCGGTGTGGACCGACAACTCGATGGACTTTACCAAGGCACTCAGCAAGTACTTCATCGAGCGCATCAAGCAGAAGGGCGGCGAGATCGTCGGCGAAGATGCCTTCATGATGGGTGACACCGACTTCTCGGCGCAGATCGCGCGCCTCGCCGCAGTTGAGCCGAAGCCGGATGCAGTCTTCATCTCGGCGATCCCGTCCGAGGCAGGCCTCTCGGTCAAGCAGATCCGAGAGCAGGGCATCGACATGCCGATCCTGTCGGGCGACGGCTTTGACACGCAGCTCGTCTCGACCGTGCCGGGACCGAGCCTCGCCAACAAGGTCTACTTCTCGACCCACACCTATCTTGGCGACAATCGGCCGGAAGTCGCGAAGTTCATCGAGGACTACAAGGCCGAGTACGGCATAGAGCCGGAAAACTCCTTCGCGCCGCTCGGCTATGACGCTCTGAACCTGATCGCCGACGCCATCCGCCGCGCAAATTCCGACGAGCCGGCGAAGATCCGCGATGCGCTCGCCGAAACCCGGGGCTTCAAGGGCGTGACCGGCGAGATCAGCTACACGCGCGCCTCGATGGTGCCGCCGAAGCCGATCTCGATCGTCAGCGTCACCGGCGGCGAATTCAAGGTCGAGGAGATCTGGCGTCCGGAGTAAGCTCCTTCTCCCGCTACGCCACGGACAGGGCCACGGCCCTGTCCTTTTCTTTGTTGAAGAGCCGGCCAGGCCGGCACCAGAAGATTCCATGGACAGTCGATGAACAGCAGACAGGGCAGCACGCTTGCACGTTACGAAGGAAGAGACCGGAAACTGGAGGCCGGACGGACGGTGATTCTGATCGTCGACGCCCAGAAGGCCGAGCTGGTGCCGGAAGTCCTCGAGAAATATCCCGAGTTTGACCGGGCGGTGCATGATCGCGCCCTGCCCGCGATGAAGCGACTGATCGACGGCGCCCGCGAAAAGGGCGCGGAAGTGGTCTACACGGTGATCGAGGCGCTTACCCGCGACGGACGGGACCGCTCGCTCGACCATAAGCTGTCCAACATCCTGGTACCGCGCGGCTCGCCGCTTGCAGAGGTGATCGATATGGTCGCGCCGCGGGACGACGAGATCGTGCTGCCAAAGACATCGTCGGGCGTCTTCAACTCGACCAACATCGACTATGTGCTGCGCAATCTTGGCGCGGAAAATGTTGTCGTCGCCGGCTTCCTCACCGACCAGTGCGTCGACATGGCCATCCGCGACGGCGCCGACCGCGGCTACTACATGGTGTGCGCCACCAACGCCTGCGCCTCTTACACCGAAGCCCGCCACCAAGGGGCCTTCAAGGCATTTGGCGGCTACTGCCGCCTGCAGACGGTAGATGAGGTGCTGGCGGACATCGTCTGAGGCTCTGGCGCACAATCTTTCTCTTTTCGCCATTGGCAGGGTGTAAGCAACCGCTCACGCCCTGTTGCCGCATGCCTCCCTGAGGTCTTGCGCCTCCCTGTGAGCGCCCCATTCTCGCCGACTGTCACACGCCTGTAATCTAGCGTTGCTAGTCCTTGACTTAACGTAATCCCGCTGCCATCGTCATTGCACAGCTGTGCAAGGGAGGGCAGAGCTGTACCTGGGAGGAAATTCGTGAGCGCAGAGGGCTTTCTCCGCGTCGAGGACGTGGTCGTCGGCTATGGGCAGCTCGACATCCTGAAGAACCTCAGCCTGTCGATCAGGAAGGGCGAGTTCGTAGCGCTGCTTGGCTCGTCCGGCTGCGGCAAGACCACCCTGCTGCGCACCATCGCCGGGTTCAACAAGCCGAAATCCGGGAGCATTCTCGTCAACGGCCGCGACGTGACGCAGCAGCCACCCGACAAGCGCGGCATGGCGCTCGTCTTCCAGTCCTACGCGCTGTGGCCGCACATGACGGTGGCGCAGAATATCGGCTACGGGCTGAAGCTGCGTGGCATGGGCCGCGCCGAAATCGCTAGCCGTGTCGAAGAGCTGCAAATATTGCTCGGCCTCGCGGGGCTGGGCCAGCGCAAGCCCGCGGCTCTGTCAGGTGGCCAGCGCCAGCGCGTCGCGCTCGGACGCGCGCTCGCGATCGACCCCGAAATCTTGCTCCTCGACGAACCGCTGTCGAACCTCGACGCGCGCATCCGTCTCAAGGTGCGCCACGACATCAGCGCGCTGCAGAAGCGCCTTGGCATCACCGCGATCCACGTCACCCACGATCGGGAGGAGGCGATGGTGATGGCCGACCGGATCGTCATCATGGATGCGGGCAACATCGCCCAGCAGGGAACTCCCGAAGAGGTGTTCAACCGCCCCGCCTCGCCCTTCGTCGCCGCCTTCATGGGCGCGGAGAACGTCGTGGCACTGAACGGCAGGGCGGGCGGCGGCAAGGTGCGCATCGAGCCCAGCGCCATCAACGCAGAGGCCGACCTTCCTCTCAACGGGAGGACGCTGGTCGACGGCGCGTACGAAGCGCGGTTCCGCGCAGAAGGCGCCCAGCTTCTCGCCGACGACGGCACCACGCGGCCTGCCGGGGATGCGCTCGACCTCATCGGGCGCGTGGAGGCCGCGAGTTATCCGGGCGGCACCTGGCGCCATTCGGTGCGGGTGGGCGACGATGTTCTGCTCGTCGATGCGCCTCACGCCTTCGGCCAGGGCGAGGCAGTGCGCGTCCGCATCCCCGCGGAAAATCTCTTCATCTTTAATTCGCAGGGCCGCATGCCTGGGCGGCCGCAACAAGGTTCCCTGAACGAGGGTGGCGCCGCCCGCGTCCTGGAAGCATCCCACGCATGACAGAAGTCGAACGGGAGACAACCATCATGAGGACTTTCCTTCACGCATCGCTGGCTTTGGGGCTTTCAGCCATGCCGGCTGCTGCCGCAGAACTCACCGTCATGACCGCAGGCGACCAGAACATGGTCGACTACATCAACGAATATCTTGGACCGCTGTTCGAGGAGCAGAACCCGGGCCACAAGGTCCGTGCCGTCGGCACCGGGCCGGGTGATGCCGGGTCGCAGAAGATCGTCGAGCGCTTCGACGCGCAGGCTCAGGCCAAGAGCGAGACCTGGGACACCGACGTTGCTGTCGTGCACGAGAAGTTCGTGGGGCCGCTGGTCGAGAATGGCTATCTAGACGCCTATCGCGACCGCATCTCGAGCGGCAAGTTGGTGACGCGTTCCAATGCCGACATGGCGCTCGGCACGAACGTGAAGGGCTATGTCATGCCCATGTTCAACAGCCAGACGGCGCTTGCCTACAACCCGGCGCTGCTGCCGAACCCGCCGAAGAGCTATGAGGAACTCGCCGCGTGGGTGAAGGAGAACCCGAAGCAGTTCGGTTACAACGGCATCAAGGGCGGCGCCTCGGGCGTGAGCTTCGTGATGGGCTGGATCTACGCCTTCGGCGAGGGCGACGCCAACAAGCTGATGAACGGCCCGTTCGAGGAAGCCGAAACGCAGAAGTGGTCGGCGGCCTTTGACAAGCTCGCCGAATTCACCACCAACGCAACGCTGACGCCGGGCAATGCCGGTACGCTCGACCTTCTGTCGCGCGGCGAGATCGCGATCGGCCCTGTCTGGGTCGACATGTTCTATTCCTGGCAGGCGAGCGGCCAGCTGCCGCCCGAGTTCAAGTTGGTGCTGCCGGCGCCCGGCATGCCCGGCCAGCCAATGCACTACGTGATCCCGGAGAAGGCGCCGAACAAGGAGCTCGCCGAAAAGTTCGTCGAACTCGCCTCCAGCCCGAAGGTGCAGGCCGAAGGCATCGTCAAGCGCTTCAACTGGTACCCGGGTATCGACGCCCAGCACGTCCAGGCAGAGCTCGACGAGGAGACCTGGAACAAGCTGTTCACGGACGTGACGCCCGAGGATCTTGCCAGCTACGGCAAGCCATTCCCGATCACGCCCTTCAACAACGCGATCCTTGAAGCCTACGAGCGCCACGTCACCAACTAGGACCGCACGAGCAGAAGGCCGCTCGCCCCGCGGCGGGCGGCCGCTTTGCGCCGGACACCCCGATGACCAACGACACGCCGAACCGCATCCTCGGGCTTCTTCTCGTCCTGCCTGCGCTGGCAGTAATCGTGCTCCTGTTCGTGGTGCCACTCGCCAGCTCCGTGGTCGGCGCCTTCAGGGTCAATGGCGGCTTCGGCTTTGGCAATTTCATCAAGTCGTACGAACTCTACACCTCCGACATCATCTTCACGGTGGTGATCGTCTCGCTGTCGACGTTGCTGATCGGCATCTTCTCGATCGCGATCGGCGGCTATCTCGTCCTCGGCGAGAACCCGCGCGCAGTCGCGATCCTGCGCTGGCTCTATCGCTGGCCGCTGTTCATCCCCTTCATCGTTGTCGGCCAGGTGCTGCGCACCTTCCTCGCCAAGAACGGGTTGATGAACAACATCCTGATCGAGGTCGGCCTGATCACACCGCTGCAGGCGACCAGCTTCCTCGACTGGCGCGGCATTGTCATCGCCTTCGTCTGGAAGCAGACGCCGTTTGTCGCCCTGCTCGTCTCCGGCGCCATGGCCGCGCTCGACCGCAGCACCATCGAGGCGGCGCGCAATCTCGGCGCTTCGCGCCTGCGCATCCTGATTGATATAGTCGTGCCGCAGGTAGCAACCACGCTGATGGTCGGGCTGGTGCTGTCGTTCGTCACCATGATGTCGGTCTTGTCGGTGCCGCTGATGATCAACGCGCAGTCGCCGACGATGATCACCGCCGACATTGCCTTCCGCATCAACGCCTATGGCGACTACGGCGTCGCCAACGCGCTCGGCCTCATTTCCCTCGTCGCGAGCGGTTGCGTCGGCTGGTTCTACCTGCGCCAGACCCTGAGGGAGCGGGCATGACGACCATCGCCGCCTCGCGCCCTGCCTTCTCCCTCGACCTGTGGTGGATCCCGCGCTCGATCGCGCTCGGGCTGGTCGCCTTCATCATCTTCGGCCCGCTTACCAACCTGTTCCTGTGGGCCGTGACGGAGCGATGGTATTTTCCGCACGCGCTGCCGCTCGAATACGGCTTCAGCTACTGGGGTCGCGTGTTCTCGCCGCGGGGCACGGCGATGGAGTCACTCACCAACAGCATCCTCGTCGCGTTTCTCACAGTGGCGCTGGCTATGGCTCTCGCCGTTCCCGCTGGCTACGCGCTTGCCCCGCTGCGGGCGCTGATCATGCTCACCTTCCTCATCCCGCAGGCGTTCCCGAACCTGCCGGTCTACGTGAACATTGCCCGCCTGTTCTACCAGTTCGGCCTCAACGGCACGGTCGCGGGCGTCGTCCTCGTCCACGTCACCCATGGTCTCGTCTATGCGGTTTGGATCGCGACCGCCGCCTTTGCCTCGATTGACCGGGAATTGGAGGAGGCCGCCCGCTCGATCGGCGCCTCGCCGCTTCGCACCTTTCGCGATGTGACGCTGCCGCTCGCCGCACCGGGGCTCCTCGCCAGCGCCATCTTCGTCTTCCTCGAATCCCTCGACGAATTCACCGGCAGTTACTTCGTCGGCGCACCCGACGTGAACACGATGCCGCTTCTTCTCTACACGGCAAGCGCGGGCGGCAATTACCAGATCGCGTCCATCACTGCCGTGCTGCTGCTGCTTCCGTCGGTGGGGTTCATGCTGGTAATCGAACGCTTCCTGAAGTCAGACGTATTGTCGAAGGTCGGCCATTGAGCAGGAAAAGTAGGCAGAAGGCGTCAGGGTTCGTCAGCGCCCAGCAGGTGGCCGAACTCGCGGGCGTATCGCGCTCGGCCGTATCGCGCGCCTTCACGCCGGGCGCGAGCATCGCCGCCGAGACGCGCGACAAGGTGATGGAGGCGGCGGCCAAGCTCGGCTACCAGGTCAATGACCTTGCCCGCGGATTGCTCGCCAACCGCAGCCGGCTGGTCGGGCTGGTGACGACTAAGCCCGAAGTCGGCTTTCGCGCCCATCTTGTCGCCGCACTCACGCGGGCGCTTATCCGGCGCGGCAGCATTCCGCTTCTCATCAACACCGGCAGCTCCGAGCAGGAGATGGAGGCGGCACAGACCGCCCTGTTCGGCTACCGCGCCGAGGCCACGATCATCCTGTCCGGCTCACCGCCAGCCTCGTTCGTGGAGCTTGCGCGCCGCAACGGCCAGCCGCTGGTGATGCTCGGCCGCTCTGAGCCGGGCTGCGATCACGTCCGCATCGATAATGCCGGTGCTGCCGCCCGTGCCGCGCGCCAGTTCATCGATCTCGGCCTCAAGCGTCTTGCCGTTGCGGGATCCGAGTCCGCCACGCCCAGCATCGTCGAACGGGAGCGCGTGTTCATCGAGACGGCTGAGATGCTTGGCGCAAGTGTCGCCGTCGCCCGAGGGCGCGACTCGGACTATGCCGGTGGTCAGCAGGCGGCGGCCTCGCTGCTCGGCAACGTAAGCCCGCCGCAGGCTGTGTTCTGCGTCAATGACCTGATGGCGCTCGGCCTGCTAGACGCAGCACGCAACCGCTTCGGTCTTCGCGTGCCGCGCGATGTCTCGGTTATCGGCTTCGATGACATCCCCGAGGCGTCCTGGGACGCCTACCGTCTCAGCACGTTCCGGCAAGACCCGGAGGAGATGGCGGCCGAGGTCATCCGCCAGCTGGAGCGTCGGCTCGAAAATCCGCACGCGCCGGATTCAGTGGTCCAGCTGGACGCAGCCTTCATCCAGCGCGAGAGCGCACTCGCCGAGCCCCAGCATGCGTGATCAGCCACAAACGAGACTTCTTCCCGCCAGGCATTCCGGAAAAAAGACATGAAACTCATTCTCGTCAGCGACCTGCATCTCGTCGCCCCCGGCGAAAAACTGTTCGGCTTCGACCCGCTCGCCAATCTCGAAGCGTGCATCGAATCCATCAACGCCGAACATGCAGACGCCGACCTCGTCGTCTTTTGCGGCGACATCACCAATGACGGGCTGCCGGCCGCCTATGCGGCCGCCGCCGAGAAGCTCAAGTCCCTGCGCCCGCCCTACCGAATAATGCCAGGCAACCATGACGACCGCGCCGCGCTGATCGCGGCCTTTCCGGAGGCGGCGAGCGGAGATGGCTTCACCCACGCGGCGATCGATGCCGGCGGAAAGCGCTTGCTCCTCCTCGATACGCTCTGGCCGGGCCACGTCGACGGGCAGCTGTGCGACCAGCGCCTTGCCTGGATAGACCGGGAGCTGGGAAAAACCTCCGACGCGCTCGTCGTCATGCACCACCCGCCATTCGAGATCGGCGTGGCGTCGATGGATGACTGCCGCCTGACCGACCCCGATCGGCTGCTCGAAATCTTCAAGCGACACGGCAACGTCCGCCACATCTTCGCAGGGCACGTGCACATCTTCGCCAGCGGTCACTGGGGCGGCATCCCGTTCACGACGCTGCGCAGCACCAACCATCAATCCGCTCTTGCCTTTTCAGGCCCGCACCGCGTCAGCTTCGAACCCCCGGCCTACCACATCGTGCTCTCTACCAATGCAGGCATCGTCGTGCACATGCGCGAATTCGAGGCGCGGAGGTGACCGAGAAGCCACGGGCCATCCTAGCCAGCCGTTGCCAAGGAAACGATCTTTGACGAGGAGGGTGGGGATCTAACGGATGTCCGACTGAGGATGCTCGGCAAGGACAGCCTCGGTCTTCTTGTTGTCCGCCCGCTCCATCACCCTCGCAATGACTTCCGCAAGCTTGCGCTGGTCAAAAGGCTTGCCGAGGCGCTCGACGTCGCGCCCGGGTACTTCAAGGCCCTCCCCGTAGCCGCTGGCGATGATGACGGGGACGCCGGGCCGTAATTTTTCGAGGGCCGTGACCAGCTGGATGCCTGTCATGTTGGGCATGGCCTGATCGGTCATCACGAGGTCGATGTCCGGCCGCTCCCTGAACTTCTCCAGCGCCTCGGCACCCGACATCGCTTCGATGACCTCATGCCCGAGGTCTTCCAGGAGTGCGGCGGTGTTCATCAGGACGAGCGCGTCGTCGTCCACCGCGAGGACCGTCAGTCGGCATTCGCTCACGGCCGGCGTCTCCTCTGCAGGAGCGGCTTTGCAGCGGCACCATGTGGTGTTCAACCGCCGGCAGCCAGAGTATGGCGCTGGTTCCCTTGCCCATCTCGCTGACGAGTTCAAATGTGCCGCCAAGCTGCTGCGCCATGCCGTGCACCATGGGGAGGCCGAGGCCGGTCCCCTTGCCAACACCCTTGGTGGTGAAGAACGGCTCAGTAGCCCTCCGCATCGTTTCGCGGTCCATGCCGGTCCCCTGGTCGCGCACCACGATGCGGACATAGTTGCCCGGCTGAAGACCACTTCCTGAACTGCCAGCAATCGTCTCTGCGCTTGCGAGAATGACAATCGAGCCCCCAGAGGGGACGCGTCACGCGCGTTCACGATCAGGTTAAGCAGCGCCATCTCCAGCTGGTTCGCATCGGCGCGTACGGSGGGCAGCCGCAGCGGGAAGTTCGTCGTGATCGGCCATTCCGGACCGATCGACCGCTGCACGAGGTCATTCATCCCGGCAAGCAGCTGGGCAACATCAACGCTATCGAGATGAAGCTCCTGGCGGCGCGCGAAGGCGAGCATGCGCTGGGTCAGCGTCGCCCCGCGCTGTGCGCCCTCCACCGCATTGACGAGCAGCCGCTGCGCCAGCGGATCAGGCGGCAGGCGCTTGCGCAACAAATCAAGGCTGCTCATGATCGCCATCAGCAGGTTGTTGAAGTCGTGCGCCACGCCGCCCGTGAGCTGACCGATCGCCTCCATCTTCTGGCTCTGGAACAGCGCGTCGCGCGCGCGCTCAAGCTGGCGCTGGGCTTCGTCGCGCTCGGTCACGTCACGGCCATAGGCGTAGACGAGTCCATCCTCCATCGTCGTGTGCCACTCGATGAGGTGATAGCTGCCATCGATCGCGCGCAGCCGGTTCGCGTAATTACTAAGCTCCTGATCGTGCAGCGCATGCCGCAGCGCTGCCTCGCTCTCTTCGACCTCTTCAGGGTGCATGAAGCCACTGAAATGCTGGCCCACGACCTCCTCCACCGGGTGGCCGAGGATCCGGGTCCATGACGGGCTCACGGATCGGAAAATGCCCTTGGCATCGATGACCAGCATCAGGTCGCGCGATACGCTCCAGAGACGGTCGGCGCGGCGGCGCTCGTTGTCGAGCGCGACGACATTGGCAAGCGCACTGCCAATCTGCCCGGCAATCAGCTGAACGACATTGAGGATATCCTCATCCTCGACGCGATAGGGATTAAGCGCGAGCACCAGCAAACCAGCAACGGCACCCTCGCCAAGACCTGGTACGGCAATCGCGACCGCCTTTGAAGGCGGCCGGTCCCAGGCACCACAGGGCCAGTCGATATCGGGCATCAGCTGCACCACCTCGCCAGACTGGCTGAACGAATCCATGGATCGACCGGCCGCGTCGGGGAAGATCTTTTCCCAATCATCGGGCTGCTCGTCGCCCGCAAGATGAAGGGCAACGAACGGAAAGTCGCACTGGTTGGCGGCAAAAACCGAATTCACCGCGCTTTTGATCGCGGCCTTGTCCGTTGCGGTGGCAAGCGACGTTCCAAGATGCCGCAGCGTCTCCAGCCGCCGCTCGCTGATCACCCGAGCCGTCTCTTCCGTGACCACACAAAGCAGGCCGCCAACCTCACCGTTGGGCAGGAACAGCGGGCTGTAGGAAAAGCTGTGGTAGGTCTCCTCCGGGTAGCCGCTGCGTTCCAGCAACAGAAGCAGCGCCTTGTTCCAGGTGGCCTCGCCCGAGCGCACACGCTCGACCTGGTCGGCAACGTCCTCATAGACCTCGGACCAGACCTCACGAAACGGTTTGCGGAGCGCGTCCGGATGCTTGATCCCGAGCGTCGGAATATAGGCGTCGTTGTAGAAGAACCGGAGGTCAGGGCCCCAGCCGAGCCACATCTCGAAACGTGAGGTGAGCAGCATGCGCAGGGGAATCTTCAGCGCATCTGGCCACTGCTGTGGTGGCCCAAGAGGCGTGTCCACCCATCCCCGTGCGCGCATGGTTTCTGCCATCACGCTCGTCCCCGGGAAGATGTCTGCCAGCTTGTCGTTCAATTGATGGCCCCACAACCCTCTCCGCAGCTGCGATCAAACGCGCGCTGCCAAAGTTGGTTGCATGGCGCTTTCGTGCCGGGAGCTGCTATATCGGGCGTTTCCATCCGATATTAGGCTCGCTCTTCAGACCTCCCGCGTTTCGCGGCTGCGTCGACCGCATCATCCCGCTCGAGCAGGTCGCCCATCATCAACGCCGAGCCACAAGCTAAGCGCGTGATCATGTCAGTTGCACTTGCAGCGGACATGCCGGTCGATCTCTCCGCGATACAGCGCGGGCTGGCCGGCAGACTGAATACTGCGCACCCAGCATCTCGAGGGGCGGTTTCCCGCCGGAGCCGAGGCGCTGATGTCGACGATGGAGGTGATAGGTCGCCTTATCGCCACGCTCGACCGCCTGACGACTTCCTGTTCTAGTCGAGCGCGGGCTCTGGCTCGCGCAGTTCGGCAGGCGCGACCTTGCGCTCGGTATCGCGCAACTTCTGCAGATTCTGGGCGATCTGCTTGAGATTGGACTTGAGGTCGGCGATGCCGCCCTGCCTGATCCCCTCAAGCATGACTTCCTCGAGGTTCTGGATCGCGGGAATCAGCTTTTCGATTACCTGCCGTCCGCGATCTGTGATCTCGATGCGCACGATGCGCCCGTTGTCCTCGGGGCGGGTACGAGTGACGAGGCCTTCCTTGACCATCGCTCCGAGCTGGCGCGACAGCGTCGACTGTTCGACGGAAATGATCTGCGCCAGTTCCTTCAGCGTGCGCACGACACCGTCCTGCAGGACCACGAGGGCCCGGTAGCTCGGGATCGATATGCCGTATTCACCGAGACGGTTTGAAACCACCTCGTTAAACACCGTCGAAATCTGGGTGATGCAGTAAGGGACCGTATCCCGGTATGGATATTTCATGCTCTGGAAGGGCCTTCGACTGAGAGTCGGCCAGAACCGACGCAACACTGTAGCCGGAATGACGCTAGGGCAGCAACCCACGCGAGCCATGTCTTTGGCCGCATTTAGCGATCAACTGCAAAAAMCTGCCGTAAGGACCATTGAAAACTCCGTATTCCCACCCCATCTGACCTGCGCGGACCGGGCCCCTCTGTCGGGAGCATAGTCTTCCGTCATGTCGGCCGCATCGGAATGTTCCGATGCCGCGGTGGTCCGCTCCCCCGCAAATTCCAGGACGTTCCGATCGAGCACATCATTCGAGAGGAGCAATCCCGTGGAACTTCTGTTTACTGACTGGCTGGGAACTCCGGCATGGTTCTGGCTGGCCTTCCTTGGCCTCGTCATTTCACTCACCGCATTCGACCTTGGCATCCTCCACAAGGAGGACCGCGAAATGGGCATCGCGGAAAGCCTGAAGCTGTCCGTCTTCTACATCGCCATCGCGCTCATGTTCGGCGGGTGGATCTGGTATGCGCGCGGGTCTGAACCCGGCATGCAGTACCTGACCGGCTATTTCATCGAGAAGGCGCTATCGATCGACAACGTCTTCGTCATCAGCCTGATCTTTTCCTATTTCGCCATACCGCGAAAATTTCAATACCGGGCGCTCCTCTGGGGCATCATGGCCGTGATCGTCCTGCGCGGCATCATGATCGCCGGCGGCGCAGCGCTCGTGAACGAGTTCTACTGGGTCCTCTATCTCTTTGCCGCCTTCCTGATTTTCACCGGCATCAAGATGTTCTTCACCGGAGACGAGCCAATTGACGTCGCCAACAATCCGGCGGTGCGGTTCATCTCGCGCCACATGCCGGTGACCCACACCCAGCATGGCGAGAAGTTCTTTGTCCGGACACTCGATGCAAAGACCGGAAAATTTGTGCTCGCCGCAACGCCCCTGTTCCTGGCGCTGGTGGTGATCAACATTGCCGACCTCGTCTTCGCCGTCGACAGCGTGCCGGCGATCTTCGCGATCACCACCGACACCTTCATCGTCTACACGTCGAACATCATGGCGATCCTCGGCCTGCGCGCGCTCTACTTCGCGCTGGCGGCGATGGTGCACCGGTTCCACTACCTCAAATATGCGCTGGCTGCGGTGCTGGTCTTCATCGGCACGAAAATCTTCGTTGCAGACTTTGCGCTCGGAGGCGGCAAGTTCCCGCCGCTCCTGAGCCTCGGCGTCACGCTGGCGCTGATTGCCGCAGGCGYCGTCTATTCGCTCTGGAAGACGACGGGCGAAGAGGAAACCCTGCCCACAACAAGCGGGTCGGAACGATAAGCATGCAGGGGTGTCCCGGTTGGGACGCCCCTGCGCAGGAACTTGCCCACCAGATCTGCATTTTCATCAGGTCAAACCGCGATCAGGCGGAGGGGTAACCAGTGTACGTTGTCGAAGTCTTCCTGCCGTTGGAAACTGGCGACGGCCGCCGCGTCGGCCGTCGCGAGCTTGAAGGTCTGGTTACGCGCCTTGCCGAAAAATTCGGCGGCGCGACCGCCTTCACCCGCTCTCCCGCCCTCGGACTGTGGAAGCCGGGCGAGACGATCGAGAAGGACCAAATCATCATCGTCGAGGTGATGGTCGAGGAACTCGACGAAGCATGGTGGCGCAACTACCGCCGGCACCTCGAAAAGCAGTTCGACCAGGACGAGATCCTGATCAGGGCCACATCCTGCCGGAAGCTTTAGAAGCTTGCTTTGCTAGTGTTGCCGACTTCCCATCTTCTCCTACATACATTTTGGTATCCTGTGAGAACCCGGGTACGGGACAAGCAGCGGTGACGAATGCGCGATAAGGACTCCACTCGACCGGAAATGCACTTGTCGGCTGGCGACGACAGGCTGATCCGGCCATGAACGCCGAGGTGTCCCGCGCTCCGAACCCGATCCTCACTTGGCCGCTACACCCTTTTCTCTTCGCCGTAGCCTCGGTGCTCGCGCTGATGGCGAGCAATCTCAACCAGGTGTCGCCGATGCATGTCGTCGGAGCGCTCCTTGGTGCGCTTGTCTTCGCAGCAGCAGTCTATGCGCTCGCGTTTATGATCTGGCGGGACGGCGCACGGGCGGGGCTGATCGCCAGCATCTGGGTGGTCGGCAGCCTGTTCTACGCCGCGGTGTTTGGCGCTCTCAACGATCTAGTCGAGGGCGGATTCGAGATGGTGCGCTCACTGCCCCTCGCGCTCGCCGCACTGGTGGTGCTCACCTTCGTCGCGGCAAGGCTGCCCCACTCCGTCGTGCGCATTCTCGCCGTCATCCTGAACTGCCTCGCGGCGGTGATGGTGGCGACGCCCGGCCTGCAGGCCGCGGCGTTTGAATGGCGCAACGGGGCTTCGCGTGCCATCTACGACCCCTATCAGGCGGCCGAGGCACTGCCTCCGACTGACCCTGCGCAGCAGCAGGGCGATCGGCCGCCCGACATCTACCACTTTGTCTTCGATCGCTACGCCTCGCCGACCACGCTCGCCGAATATTATGGTTACGACGACAGCCCGCTGGTCGCCTTCCTGGAGGACCGCGGCTTTCGGGTACTGCGCGATGCGCACTCGAACTATCACCGCACCGCCCATTCGCTCGCCTCGACCTTCTACATGGACTACCTCGACCTGTTCGACGGGAAGCCGGACCTTGCTGGCAGCAGCAACTGGCAGCCGGTGTTGTCCATGCTCGCGGACCACCGGGCGGGGCGCTTTCTCAAGGCGCGCGGCTACCGCTTCATCCAGTTCGGCTCATGGTGGACGGGAACGTTTCACAACCGGCTTGCGGACGAAAACCGGCCACACGGCCTCAACGAGTTCGACATGCTTTACCTGCGCCGTACGGTGTTGCGGCCGCTTCTGCACCTTTTGCCTGACGCGCCGGAAACCAGCCTCCTCGACTGGGATAACGCCCAGTGCTACCGGGTGAAAGCGCAGATCGAAGAGATCAAGGCGATCGGCGAGCAGGATCAGCCGGTCTACGTTTTCGCCCATTTCCTCGTTCCGCACGGGCCGTACAATTTTTCCCCCGAGGGCGAGTGCCTGACGATGGAGCAGTCCGGACGGCGCGGGCTCGAAAAGGGCTATCTTGAGCAGGTGGAATATGCCGGGCGCATTATCCGGGAACTGGTACCAGCCCTGCAGGCAGACCGGCAGAACCCGGCTGCAATCATCATCCAGTCGGACGAAGGCCCGTTTCCGGCGCGCGAGCCGAACGTTGCCTGGCAGGACCAGCCCGACCCGATCCTGCGGATCAAGACCGGGATATTGAGCGCCTACAGCATTCCGGGCGCCGATGAGATCGACGAGCACCTCACGCCGGTGAACACCTACCGCATCCTGTTCAATGCGCTGTTCGGCACCAAATTCGAGCGGCTTCCGGACAGGACCTTCGTCGTGCCCGATGACGATCACCTCTACGAGTTCCACGACGTGACCGGCCGGGTGCGCGCGCTCGACTAGGCCTGCTTCTTGCCCCTGCGGCCCATGTCGAGCTTCGGGCTGATCGTTTCAGCCAGCCAGTCGATGAACACCCGGACGCGCGGCGACAGCTGCCGGTTGCTCGGATAGAGCACCGAAACGGGCGTTGGCGTCGGCGGAAAGTCGGGCAACACTTCCGCCAGCGCACCGCTGGCGAGATCCTCGGCGAAACGATAGCGCGGCGCCTGGGCAAGGCCGAGACCATGCAGCGCGGCGGCGGCATTGGTGTCGGCGCCACTTACCAGCACACGCGCTGGCAGCATCACCTCGATCACCTCGCCGTCGCGGGTGAATTCAAGCGGCAGCGGCTGGCCCGTACGCGACGAAACAAAGGCGATCATCTGATGCCCTTCGAGATCGTCGGGTGTGCGGGGCGTGCCATGCGAAGCAAGATAGGCCGGGCTCGCCACCGTCACCTCCTCCATCAGCCCAAGCCGCCGCACGATCATGTCGCTGTCTGCGAGTTCGCCTGCGCGCACGACGCAATCCACGCCCTCACGAACGAGGTCGACGAAACGCTCGCCTTCGCCGACGTGGACGCTGAGCCCGGGATGCCGGGCAAGGAACGCCGGCAGTTCGGGAAGCAGGATCGAGCGGGCCAGGTGACCAGCAACGTCCACGCGAACGACCCCGGAGATCGCGCCGCCGGCGCTGC
>NZ_VLJG01000027.1:0-38807 GCF_007829415.1 Aminobacter sp. J44
GGACTTCTGGTGCAGATGACGAAAATCGAACCGCCGGCCGCCATGCTTGCGCACGAGCCGGTAAAGCCAGCGGTCGAGTCCTCCGGTCAGATCGAAATAGGCCCGATCGATAGTCAGGATCAGCGCATCGTCCAGAACCGCGCGATAAAACCAGTCCGGCACGATCAGTTCGATACCGTCGGGGCGCCCGTTGCCGTCGGTTCGCTCCTGCCATTCATTGATCCAGGAAAAGCGGTGTCGCCGTCCTTCGGCGGGCTGGCGGATTGTGGTCGAGATGGTGGTGGATTGCAGCCGGTCGAGCGCCGCCTTGAGACGCTGGTAATCGCGCAGGCTGGTGCCGCGGCCGATGAAGGTGAGAATCTCATAGGGCGTCGCCGCCATGAGCCGCGAGGTGCGCAGGCCTGTATCGCGCGCTTCGACGATCTGGCTGGCAGCCCAGATCAGGATATCGGCATCCCAGATCGTTGCCATGCCGTGGTCGGCAACCGCCTCGACGCGGATCGAAATTTTTCCGGCGGTGAAGTCGATCGGGGTGATGCGATGTGATTTGGCGAGCGAGAAGAATGGATACGCCATGAGGTCCTGCGCGTCCCGCGGTGCGAAGTCACCGGGAAGCGCTCTGAACAGGTCGAGCTGCTCGCGCTCGGACGGGGAACGTCGCCGGATCGCCATGGATAATCCTCGCGCGCCGGTCAGCGATTGATGCCGCCGGCCGACCCACAGGCCGCTGGCGTGTGCCGTTTGGCTGGCAGAACCTGTCCGCGCGGATCGGAGGTTGAAGTAACCGCGCCGCGCGAAGCCCAGGCTTCGAGATCAGCCACCGAATAGACGACGCGCCCGCCGAGCTTGCGATAGGCCGGGCCGGTTCCATAGGTGCGGTGCTTTTCCAGCGTGCGCGCCGAAAGGCTGAGAAACACCGCCGCTTCCTTGGTGCGCAGGTAGCGTGGCGGCAGGGCGGCGAGATTGGGTCGCATTGTCGGGCCTCCGTGGCGTTGCCGGGCGCCGCTGCGGAGCAACGGCGGATCGCGATCACGGTGGCGAAGGAATGCAGGCGGGGTGGATGGGGAAGATAACAGGCGCACAATCCCCACCCCCGGCGTCGAAGCGCGCTCAGGATCGGCGACGATGCCGTAGCAATTTGCGATAGCCGCCATTGATGAGCGGCCCGGCACTTTCGACCAGCCCGATCACGGCATCGCGCAAAGATGAGGTTTTCCAGGGCTCGGCCGCGACCCGCTCGGGGCCGAACAGAGCGATGGCGATCTCGCGATAGGTAGCGCCGTTGGCCCGGCCGTCGGCGGCTCGCATCATCAGTCGGATACGTCGATGCTGGTACGGCGTGATGCGTCCGTCGCGCGTAACGGCGCGCGCGCTCAGCGCTTGCCAGAGCCGCAGCACTGCCTCGACCCGATCGGGCAGATCGTCGTCGAGTGGCAGGATGACAGCCGAGGCTCTATCGGTTTTTCGGCCCGACAGCAGCAGGATCTGCGCGACGATGCCGCCGCGATGGATGGCATGAAGACCTTCCGAACTCGGGCGAACGGCAGCAGGCGCGGCCAGCGACGGAGACGGCGGCAGAAATTCCGGAGCGTTGTCAATGAGCAAGACCGCCGGATTGGCGAGAGGCGACCATAGGACGTCCTGGCGAAGCGCGGAAAGGCTCGGACGAGCCGGGAAATCGCAACCCCCAGTGACGCTGGGCGTCGGTTGAATAGGGATGATCTTCGGCCTTCATGGCGACGAGCTCGCCATAATGCTCCTGGTAGCGTTCAAACCGCCGCAAACATTCCCATGCGAGCCCTTCGACCGAGAGCGTGTCGAAGAATTCATAGCGACGACCGTCTCGCCAATGGGAAGTGTCCGGTCGCACCCGTCCCTCCTCACGTGCAAAGCGCAGGTCAGATTTTTCGCCGAGCTATTTACGACAAGATCTGTTGCAGCAGCATGACGGGGCGGCCAGCAATGCGGAAAATCTGCCGACAGGCCGCGAAACGCCGTATCTCCCCCGCGTGTCTCCGTACGCCGCGCATGACTCGAACATCAGACCTATCGCTTCCAGAGAAGATGACGGTAACCGGTCTGCGCCATCCATTTGGCGCGCGCCAGATGAGCATCATGGACCCGGCGCGCGCGATCCGGCTCGAGAGCGGGGTCGATGCCAAACAGGATATGAACGGCTTCGGTCCACTCGGCACCATCGGCAGCGGCATCCAGCAGTCGCATGTACAGCTTGATATGGGCACGGTCGTAGGCGGTTAATTCGCTGGAGACCGGCGGTGCATCCTCGAAGGGTTCTATCGGGGGCATGTCAATTGCCTGGTGCGTGCTGCCCACTGCAGGACGTGGGGTAACACCAGATACTCCAGGATTGTGTGTTTTGGGAGAATATCGCTCGGAGGGAACACGGCATCTGCCGCTTGCCTGTCAGCGCTTTTTGTCACCACCATCATGGACCAGCAGCACTCCGTGTCCACGCTCGGTCGACAAGAGGACGACACCGGCTGCTTCGAGAGCCCTACGGACCTGATCACGCGTGCTTTCGTACACCTCGAGACCGCTTTCGGATTCGAGGCGCTTGAGCGCGGTCAGTGATACACGGGCCTTGTCAGCAAGCGTCTCCTGTGTCCAACCCAGCAAGGCGCGCGCGGCCCGCGACTGTCGGGCGGTGATCATGCATGATCACCTCCCATTGCGACCGGCGCGCACTCCAGAACTACGACTTCTCTATTCGGACCAACCCAGTAGCGAGAGACCCGTCACTCTCGAGCGGACATTTTACATACTATAGTTGATAAACTCATAGTATGTAAATCGCGATCTTCCTGCGCATGGACATGCGCAAACTGGTCGGCCGGAACTTCGCCCGCCTGCGTCGGGAGAAGGGCCTGACTCAGGAAGAGGTCGAAGCACGTTCCGGCTTCAGCCAGCAATATCTCAGCAGCCTCGAACGTGGGCGGAGGAATCCGACCGTGATTACGCTGTATGAACTCGCCCAGGCCCTCGGCGTCAGCCACGTCGATCTGGTCGAGCCCGACGACGAGGTTTGAGCGGCACACCCGCGAGGATCATGCTTCTCTTCGTGGTCGGTACAAGACCGCCACAGGATGGGATCAGAGGAACCGGCGGGACAATCTAAATTGCGACATCACCTCGGCATCGGCCTTGGCGGTCAAGTCGTATTTGCGCGCTCGCCGTTCCCCGTCCCCTCACGGGAAGTGCCTCGATCGAGCAGCAACCCGATCGAATCTTTATGCCGATGGAGTTGCGCCTTCCGGCCGCTGGCCCCAGTTGAATTCCGTTCCGTCGATCCACATGCGATGGAGGATCACAGCGATTTTCCGCGCCAACGCGATGATTGCCTTCTTGTGGCCTCGGCGTCGCGAGATCTGTGCACCCCATGCCTTGAGCGCCGACCACCGTTTCACGCGCGTCAGCAGCACTTGCGCGGCCTCATAGAGGAGGCTTCGCATCATCTCATCGCCCCATCTCGATATCCGTCCGTTGCGATCGACTTCGCCGGATTGTAGCTTGCGTGGTGTTAGTCCAAAGTGGGCGCCGACAGTGCGTGAGCGCGTGAAGCGGGCCGGAACATCGACCGTCGCCCGGAACGTCAGTGCGACAAGAGGACCGACGCCGGGAACGGTCATGAACCGGCGTGTCACTTCATCCTGGCGGGCTAACCGGACAAGCATGTCATCCAACCGGCCAAATTGCTCTCGCAACCCGCGCCGCGCCAGCAGCAAAGCGTCGGCCACGGTGTGCAGGTCCGTGTCAGCGATCAACTCGCGCACCCGAGACTCGAAGTCGCGAGCAGTCACCTTGCCGAGGTGATAGCCGAAGTTTCGGATGAGGCCGCGGATTTCGTTTTCGACGTCCTGCAGCTTGTTCCGCAGGAGTTGCCGCGCGGTGAGGATGGTGCGGAGACGCTGGCTGTTGGGCGTTTTCACATGCACCGGCTTGAACAGTCCGACGCGCATCATCTGCGCAATCCCGCGCGCATCGTGCCGGTCTGTCTTGTTGAGTTGCGCCGCCAGCGCTGCTTTCATGTGTCGGGTTTCGACGCAGACAACCGGAATGTTGGCTTCCGCCAACGACCCATAGATATGCTGTGACAACATCCCCGCCTCGAGACCGACGCGGACGATCGGAAACTGAAGTGACAGGATATGCTGAGCGATCTCTTCCGGATCGGAGAAAAGCTTGCGTTCATGCACCACGTTGCCATCGTGATCGACGACGCAGAGATTGACACTGCGGGCCGAGACATCCAGCCCGATATAATAGCTTTGAGACATTCCGAATCCCCTTCTTCGAATCAAGGACCGGCAGTTCTCATAACCAATCTTCGGACGGTTTTGTAAACTACGACTATTTCAGTCGTTCCTGGCATGTTCGCTGGAACGATAGCGCCGGCTGCAAGCGGCTCCGGAGTTCCTGACGTCACGGCCACTGCCACGCGCTGAGATCTTCGTTCATGGGGATACCCGGGCACTTGCTTGCAAGGTAGATCCAGGATCGTCACACCTGGGGGGAAAATCATCCTTGGAAGCGTCTGTCCCCGAGCGAATGTATGGCGCAGAGATATTCTCGTTGCATCTGGAGTTGCTCGCGCCAGAATCGGCCGAGCGGCTGGGGGGAGGTCGTTCCGGCTCGCAGCATTACTGTGGCTGCGCGCCGGAACGGGATGCAAATGACCTCATGGCATCGCCGCCTGCAACGTGATCGAGCTTTTCGAGTAGGTGCCGGAACATGTCTTCGGATCCGGTAGGCAATGCAAAGGCGGGATGCCTTTGCAGCTGTCGGGTAATCTCTCTCCGATGCCCGCGCCAATTGCGCGCGACACCTCAAAATTCGTGTCCCGTCTCATCTGCATCCGTATCCCTTCTCGTCATGATACGAAACAAAGCATGCCAAATTCCGTTCCCGCAAAGTTCTGTGGTGCGAGGGCACGGCTTGCTGGTGCACGGTTCCACGCGTCATCGAAACGCGCTGCTAACGTGTCAGAAGTATTCAAGATTGGTTTGGAGAGAAGAGTGAAATGGTTCGACCAGCGCACACGGATGAAGACAAAACGTCGCTTTGCTGAGGGACGGAAGCAAAGCGGAATGAGCGGTCATTGGCACGTTGATGGCCGAATGACGTGTTCGGGGCGTAGGCAGATCGGCTACTTCTGGATAGGCCGGGGAAGCAGGCCTGCTGTATGCCCCTGACACAGACAAAACCTCGGCTGCCCATTTCAAGCGGGGCGCCTGCAGGGCTCTTGAACAACCAATCAACTGAACTAAATCGTCTTCTGCCGGATGCCCATTCGGGGCCGGCATGTCGTGTGAATGCGAGAGAGCAGTCGGCGACAAAGGACTTGTATCCATGTTGCTCAAAGGAGGATGTGGCTATGAGAACCACTTTCGATTTCACTCCCCTGTTCCGGTCAAGCATCGGCTTCGACCGAATGCTGAGCGCGCTCGAAGCCGCGAGCCGCGTCGAGACCATCGACAACTGGCCTCCCTATGACATCGCCAAGACTGGCGAGGACGACTACCGCATCACCATGGCGGTGGCCGGCTTCAGCCAGGACGAGCTGACCATCACGCAGGAGCAGAACATGCTCATGGTGTCCGGTCAGAAGGCTGGTGAGGACAACGGTCAGTATCTGCATCGCGGCATCGCCGGACGCGCTTTCCAGCGCCGCTTCGAGCTGGCCGACCATGTAAAGGTCGTGGGCGCGAGCCTCGTCAACGGTCTACTGAAGATAGATCTCAAGCGCGAGGTTCCCGAAGAGATGAAGCCGCGCCGGATCGAGATCGCGGCGGGCGAGTCGCTCCCCAAGGTCGAGACCAAGCAGATCGAAGCCGAAAAGCAGGCCGCCTAAGGCCGTCCCCATCGCAACTCGCGCACCCGGCGCCGGGCAATCCGTTCGGCGCCGACGGGGAAGCTTTGCAATCCAGTGAACCGGAAGGAGAAAAACAATGAGTGTTCGTGATCTGATTCCGTGGGGCCGAAACAACGGAAACCAGCCCCCGAGCCTCTTCCGCGATGGCGAGCGTGATCCGTTCCTGTCGCTGCATCGTGAGGTGAACCGGCTGTTCGATGATGTCTTCCGTGGCTTCGGTTCCAGCCTGCCATCCTTCGGTGGTGTCTCCGCTTTCGGCGGGAGTTGGCCAAACGTCGAAATCTCCGACGGCGAGAAGGAGATCAAGGTGACGGCCGAGGTGCCGGGGCTCGAGGAGGAGGACATCGAAGTCCTGCTCAACGACGGCGTGCTGACACTGCGTGGCGAAAAGCGCTCCGAGACGGAGGACAAGGACAGGCAGTTCTCCGAGCGCTTCTATGGCCGTTTCGAGCGCCGTATCCCGCTCGGCTACGAGCTCCAGGAAGACAAGGTCGATGCACGTTTCAGGAATGGTGTGCTGACGGTGACCTTACCAAAGAGCGAGAAGGCGCAGTCGCGGGTCAAGCGCATCGCTATCAAGAGCTGACGCATGGCAGGCCGGCGGCGGGCCATTCGGCCGCCGCCGGCGCATCCTTCGCCAACCAGGGAGGGATGAACGATGGAGATTGTAGGACAGATAGAGCAAACGCCGAAAACGCAGGTTCCGCCGAGTTGGCCGTGCAACGACAACCGGCACAGGCCTCTTTCGATGGCAAGTTCATTTTTTCCGGAGGACGCGGTCGCGCGCATCTACAAACCATCCCGCTCGGTAATGTCCTCCGGCAAGGCGCGCACGAAGGGCTGGCGCCTCGCCTTCGAGCGGCGCACCGCGCCTTTTATCGAGCCGCTTATGGGCTATACGGGCGGCGACGATACGCTGACCCAGGTCGAGCTCAGTTTTCCGTCATTGGAAACCGCGATCAACTACGCCGAACGGCAGGGACTGACCTATGTGGTCCAAGCTCCGGACGCACAGATTGCTGCAGACCGCCGGCCAGCCGATGAAGCGCCTGTGCATGACGGAAGGCGGATGCACGCCTTCTCCGACGCGACCTTGGACCGGCTCGGCCTTTCGGCTCTTCAGGAAAGCTATGGGCGCGCGCTCGATAGCGCGGCGAACCGCAACGATCCGCCTGGTCCGGAAAGCTGGGCAACGCCCATGGGCGTGGTCGATGATCCAACGCTGACGCTGGAGGCCAAGCGTTCGATCCTTATGAACTGGGCCTTGACGGAGTATCTGATCGACCAGGCCACCAACGAGGGCATGCCTGAAAACAACCGGCCATCGCGCCTCGACGAGGTCGAACAGGCGCTGCTCGCACTCGAACGAGGAGTTGCGGCCGATCGGAATGATTCAGGCGCACGAAAGGCAGCGTGAGGTGCAGCGATGGACCCGCATGTCGTCTTCGATTGCCAGAAGGCTCTGCCGAACAGGTTTGCACTGACGCTTGCCGCCGCCGCGCGCACCCGGGCGCTCGGCCGGGGCGCTGAGCCAAGGCTCGATGCGGACAATGGCAGTGTGACCGATCTTGCGCTGCATGAGATTGCAGCCGGCGTGTTTACGCGCAACGAGCTTGCACCGTTTCTGCTCGATCCGGGCGGAAGGCGTTCTCTTCCTCCTCCCGGTCCGGGTTCCAGGCTTCGCGGCGGCGGTTGCGGAAGCGCCGCTGCCGCACCCGCCTCCCGTCAGCGGGAGACGGTTCATTGATGACGCAACCAACCGACAGTGAGGAATGAACGATGCTAAAGTCTCTGAACTCCGACAACCGGACCGCTTTCGATATCGTCAATATCGTCGCCGGTCTCGGTCTTCTGCTGTCACCTTGGTATCTCGGCTATTCGGCCGAAACCTATGCCGCGTGGAATGCCTGGGTCGTCGGCGCCGCCGTGACGCTGATCGGGGTCGCCGCGCTCTTCGCGTTCCATCAGGTAGAGGGATGGGCCAACGTTGCGCTCGGCCTTTGGGCCGTGATCGCGCCTTGGGCATTGGGCTTCTCGGCCGTGACGGCCGCGATGGCGGCGCATGTCATTGCCGGCCTCATCGCCGCGGCCCTGGCCGCAGTCAGCCTGTGGCTCGGCAGCAACCAGCCATATTCGACAGCTTGACGTCAAAAATGGCCCGGCCGTGCGCCGGGCCTATTCGCACTCTCCGTCTGACCTCAGGCGGAAAGGAGGACATCAGCCGACTGGTCAAAAACGGAGATCGCTCATGTTCAGGAGTGTCATAACCCTGCGTCCGGCCATCATCACATTCTGCGCGGCCCTCGCCTTCGCGGGACTGCCGTCCGCGGCCATTGGGCAGGCCGTGCCGGGCGTTGCGGGAGCGCTTCCCACCCTTGCCCCCGTGCTCGAACGGGTGACGCCAGCCGTGGTCAACATCTCGGTCGTCTCGGAGACGCCCGCGGCATCCAATCCGCTTTACAACGATCCGTACTTCCGACGTTTCTTCGATCTTCCCGAAGCGCCGCCCCCGCGGCAGCGCATGAGCGCCGGTTCCGGCGTGATCGTCGACGCGGCCAATGGCCATGTGCTCACCAACCATCACGTGGTTTCCAACGCCCGCGAGATCACGGTCACGCTGAAGGACGGGCGTCGCCTGCGCGCCGAGCTTGTCGGTTCGGACCAGGCGACGGACATCGCTCTCCTCAAGGTCGAGAGCAGCAATCTCGTCGCGCTGGAGATCGGCGATTCCAACCGCCTCAAGGTCGGCGACTATGTGGTCGCCATCGGCAATCCCTTCGGCCTCGGCCAGACGGTCACCTCCGGCATCGTCAGCGCGCTTGGCCGCAGCGGCATCAGCAATGACGGCTATGAGGATTTCATCCAGACCGATGCCTCCATCAATCCCGGAAACTCGGGCGGCGCCCTGGTGACGCTGGACGGCAGGCTCATCGGCATCAACACGGCGATCCTCACCCCAGCAGGCGGCAACATCGGTATCGGATTCGCGGTGCCCAGCAACATGGCGGTTTCCGTCATGAACCAGTTGATCGAGCACGGCGAGGTGCGGCGCGGCAGGCTGGGCATCGGCATACAAGACCTCACACCCGATCTCGCGGAGGCGCTCCAGCTCGGCGAGCTGCGAGGGGCTGTGATCGCCAATSKCSAGCCSRGCKGGCCGGCTTGCAGGTGGGAGACGTGGTCACCGCGATCGACGGGCATCCCGTTCAGGGAGCGACGGACCTCAGGAACCGCATCGGCCTCACCCCGGTCGGCAGCACGATCGGCCTGACGATCAGACGCGGGGACAGCGAGCAGGTCGTCAGCGCCAAGATCGCCGCGGAGACCGGCACGTCGGCCGATCTGTCCGGCACGCCGCTCGATGGCGCCCGGATGCGGGATGCTTCCCCGCCCGAGGCGCAGCAGGCCGGAGCCGACGGTGTAGTCATCGAGAGCATTCTGCCCGACAGCCCCGCAGCACGGGCTGGCCTGCGTCCCGGAGACATGATCGTGGCGGTCAACAGGTCGCCGGTCTCTTCCGTGGCGGATTTGCGCGGCGCGATTGCGGGCCAGCGCACCATACTGGCGCTGGAGCTGATCCGCGACGGCGGCCGTCTCCTGCTAGTCGTGAGGTGAACGGGAGCTGCGACCATGGAAATGAACAAGAAAACCCAGTTCAACATCGGGTACTGGATCGCGGCCTTCTTCGCGCTGATGCTGTTTCAGTATCTCTTCACAACGGCCACGCAGGTGGCGCAGATCCCCTACAGCCAGTTCCAGACCTATCTCGAACAGGGCCGGATCGCCGAGGTCGCTGTTTCCGACCGCTTCATCCAAGGCACCTTCAGGGAGCCGGTGAATGGACGGCCGATGTTCATCACCACCCGCGTCGAGCCCGATCTGGCGCGTCAGCTTCAGGAGCACGGCGTGGTGGTCACCGGCCAGATCGAAAGCACTTTCCTTCGCGATCTTCTGTCCTGGATCATCCCAGTGGCCCTCATCGTCGGCATCTGGATGTTCATGATCCGGCGCATGGGCGGCGGCATCGGCGGCGGGCTGATGCAGATCGGAAAGTCGAAGGCGAAAATCTACGTGCAGTCCGACACCGGCGTCACCTTCAAGGACGTGGCCGGCGTGGACGAGGCCAAGGAAGAGCTGAAAGAGATCGTCGATTTCCTGAAGGATCCCCAAGGCTATGGCCGCCTTGGAGGGCGGATGCCCAAAGGCGTTTTGCTCGTCGGCCCGCCCGGCACCGGCAAGACCCTGCTCGCCAAGGCCGTCGCGGGAGAGGCCGGCGTGCCATTCTTCTCCATCTCCGGATCGGAGTTCGTGGAGATGTTCGTCGGCGTTGGCGCCGCTCGCGTGCGCGACCTGTTCGAGCAGGCGCGCGCCAAGGCGCCGGCCATCATCTTCATCGACGAGCTCGACGCGCTCGGCCGCGCCCGCGGCATCGGCCCGATGGCGGGCGGCCACGACGAGAAAGAGCAGACGCTCAACCAGTTGCTCGTCGAGCTCGACGGTTTCGACTCCTCCACTGGTCTCGTGCTGTTGGCCGCGACCAACCGGCCGGAAATCCTCGACCCGGCGCTGCTACGCGCCGGCCGCTTCGACCGTCAGGTTTTGGTCGACCGGCCCGACAAGCAGGGTCGCGTCCAGATCCTGAGTGTCCATCTGAAGAAGGCCAAGCTCTCGCCGGACGTCGAGCCGGAGAAAATCGCGGCACTAACTCCCGGATTCACGGGAGCGGACCTCGCCAACCTCGTTAACGAGGCCACGTTGCTCGCCACCCGCCGCAAGGCGGAATCCGTGACAATGGAAGATTTCAACAATGCGGTGGAGCGCATCGTGGCCGGGCTCGAGAAGCGCAACCGGCTGCTCAACCCGAAGGAACGCGAGATCGTGGCCTATCACGAGATGGGGCATGCCCTGGTGGCGATGGCGCTGCCGGGCGTCGATCCGGTCCACAAGGTCTCGATCATCCCGCGCGGCATCGGCGCGCTGGGCTACACCATCCAGAGGCCGACCGAGGACCGATTCCTGATGACTCTTGAAGAACTGCAAAACAAGATGGCGGTACTTCTTGGTGGTCGCGCGGCGGAGAAGATTGCCTTCGGCCACCTCTCAACCGGAGCCGCAGACGATCTGGCGAAGGTCACCGACATCGCCCGAGCTATCGTCACGCGCTATGGCATGTCCGAGAAGCTCGGCCATATCGCGCTGGAGAAGGACCGGCGCTCCTTCCTGGCCACCGACCAGCCCTATTACGGTCCACAGGAACGCAGCTATTCCGATGAAACGGCCGCCGCGGTGGACGCGGAGGTACGCCGGATCGTCGACGAGACGTTCGACAGGACCGTCGCGCTGCTTTCCGAACGCCGCGATTTGCTGGAACGAACTGCCCGCCGTCTACTGGAAAAGGAGACGCTTGACGAAGCGGAACTCCGCGCGCTGGTCGACGTTGATGCGCCGGCGCGTGAGGTGGTTCCATCCGGCTGAGGACGTAGCGTGGATCTGCCAAACCTGCATCGCGACGACTTGCCGCAGCTTCGAGAGCTTGCAAGCTTGGTGCTTGCACCAGCTTTCACGCCCCAATATCAACTATTTCACGACAGTTGCTAAGGGTTTGAATGAGCGTATTGTCTGGGGACGCAGTCATCGTGCCTACTGGCGTGCCGGGCCTGGACGACATCCTGGCAGGTGGCTATGCCGCCAACCGTGCTCACCTCATCGAGGGTCAGCCAGGTTCCGGAAAGACCACGATCGGCATCCAGTTTCTGCTCGAAGGCCTGCGCAGCAGCGAAAGGTGTCTTTACATCACGCTATCCGAAAGCAAGCGTGAGCTGCTGGCCGTAGCCGAGCGACACGGCTGGGATCTCTCCGGCCTCGAAATCTACGAGCTCATCCCGCCCGAACTGAGCCTCGATCCGAGCAACCAGCAGACACTGATCCATTCCTCCGAGCTGGAACTCGGGGAGACGGTGCGCATGGTCCTGGCAGAGGCCGAGCGGGTCAAGCCCACCCGCGTGGTCTTCGACAGCCTCTCGGAAATCCGCCTGTTGTCACAGGGCTCCCTGCGCTACCGGCGGCAGGTGCTGGCGCTGAAGAATTTCTTCCTGCTCCATAATACGACAGTTCTCCTGCTCGACGATCTCGCGGCCGGACCTGACGACCTCAATCTTCACAGCTTGGCCCACGCCATCATCCGGCTGGAGCAACTGGCGCCCATCTATGGTGTGGAGCGGCGGCGTGTCCGGGTCATCAAAATGCGTGGAACGCATTTCCGCGGCGGGTATCACGACCTCATCATTCGGCGCGGCGGGGTGCAAGTGTTTCCTCGCCTCGTCGCCCAGGAGCACCAGCGCGCCTTCGACTCGGAACCCGCCTCCAGCGCACTGCCGGAGCTCGACGCGTTGCTCGGCGGCGGACTAGACCGCGGCACTACGACGCTGATCGCCGGCCCCTCCGGTTCGGGCAAGTCGTCGCTGGCGCTCGCATTCGCTTACGCTGCGCTGAAGCGCGGCGAGCATGCCCTTTTCGTCAATTTCGACGAGACGCGGCACGTCTTCTTCCGCAGGGCGGCCGGCCTCGGAATGGACCTCCAGCCCTTCCACGACGCCGGCGCGCTTGTGGCGGAGCACGTGGACCCTGCGGAGCTGTCGCCGGGCGAACTCGTCGGCAGGATCCGCAACGCGGTCGAGGGACACGACGCCCGGGTGGTCGTGATCGACTCCCTCAGCGGATACATGAACGCGATGCCCGAGGAGCAGTTCCTGCTGCTGCAGATGCACGAGCTGGCGACCTATCTCAACCAACAGGGCGTGGTGAGCATCCTTATCCTCGCGCAGAGCGGCATGGTAGGGCAGATGCATTCGCCGCTCGACCTGACCTATCTTAGCGACGCCGTGCTGATGCTGCGCTTCTTCGAGGCCGGCGGCCGCATTCGGCGCGCCGCCTCGGCGATCAAGAAGCGCACCGGTCCGCATGAAAGCACCATCCGCGAGTTCATGATCGACGCCGGCGGCATCCGGGTAGGCGAGGCGCTGACCACGTTCCGCGGAGTGCTAACCGGCGTCCCGGCATATGAAGGCGACGACCAGACACTCATCAGGCAACGCGATGCCGCCGGATAGCGGGCGCGTCCTGCTTCTCACGCCCGAGGGCCGCGATGCAGAGGTAGCCTCCGCTATCTTGCGCAACGTGGGCATTACCTCGCGCGCCGTCCGGGTTATCCCGGAACTCATCGAACACCTGCCGGAGGCCAGCTGTGCTGTGGTCTCGGCGGAAGGGCTCCTCCGCGCGGACCGGCAGGAATTGGCGGCATGGATCAACTCGCAGCCGCCGTGGTCCGACTTCCCCTTCGTCCTCCTCACCTTCCGCGGTGCGGCCCCCGATCCGCGCCTGGTCGAGCTGCTCGGCAACGTCACCATCCTCGAGCGGCCGTTCCACCCCAACGTGCTGGTCAATGCCGTGCGCTCGGCGGCGCGGGCGCGCCGGCGCCAGCGCGAGGCCGAGCTTTACCTGGACGAACGCCGGCGCTCTGAGGAGCACAAGGAAATCCTGATCCGCGAGCTGCATCACCGTGTTAAAAACATGCTCGCCACCGTGCAGGCGCTGATCCGGGCGCCGACGACCGCCGTGGGCAGCGTCGCCGAGTTCCGGGACATCCTCTCGGCGCGCCTCCAGTCGCTGGCCCAGACCCACGACCTGCTGCTTGCTGGTGATTGGCAGGCCGTGCCGCTCAGGGAGATTCTGCGGGGCGAGCTCAGTCCGTTCGGCGACGGCATGCGTATTCAGCTCGAAGGCCCGGAAGTGGAATTGCCGCCCGATCTCGCCCTGGCGCTTGGGATGGCGTTTCACGAGTTAGCGACGAACGCCGCCAAATATGGCGCCCTGTCGACCCCAGCCGGTCGGCTCGAGGTCAACTGGGAAATACGAGCAGACGACACCGAACTGGAACTCGCTCTGCGCTGGGTCGAGCGCGACGGTCCTTCCGTAACGCAGCCTGGCCGGCAAGGCTTCGGAACCAAGCTGATCCAGCGTATGCTGGGTAGTCGCAAGGGAGCAGGCTTTTCCTTTGATTTTCAGCCGTCTGGATTGGAGTTCGGCCTGACCCTGTCTCTGGAGCAACAGCCTTCGGCTGGCATCGCCGGAGTCCCGGCCAGGATACCTGCGGTCGGACCTCTCGGGGCGTAGGATCATTCCGTTGGCTCGGATAGACCGCCCGCTTCCGCAGGAGACGAGTATGCCTGAGCATCTGCTCTGTGCCGCAAGAAGCCTCATTGCTCGTGGTTTCTACATGTCTGCTTACAGGAAGCGGCAAAGACGTCCACAACGGTCAGGAGGGGGCATAATGCGGTCATTCGTGAAGCGTGGCGGGAACGACTGACCAAGGCTCGAAGCTGCCATCCGGGAGCGACCGAATACCCCATCTATAATAGTCGTTCTGGGCAAATAGTCATCGGGAATTGACCCTCTGTTCCGCAGCTACAGCGGCGCTGACCTTTGTTGTCGGACGACTGATTCGGCCAACGAAGGCTGACAGGATCGGCCATCAAAGAACGCTGAATGACGCCCAAACGTATCAATCCGTTCTACTGAGATATGTTTGCAGATCAAATTCTTGCCTTCCAGACCGCCCTGTGATACCTTTCCGGATCAAATCGAGCAAATTGATCTGTAAAGGATTCAAATGAAAACCGAAGCAGAGGCTCTGGATATGATCGGCGACCATTTTCGGCGCGCACGGCTAGCGACGGGCCTGACGCAGGAACAGGTCGCCGATCTCGCCGGCATATCCCGTCCCCGCTATCGCGACATCGAAACCGGAGCCGCAGCGGCACGCGCCACGACTCTGATCAATGTTGCAAGGGCGCTTGGCCTGGAGATGATGCTGGTTCCTCAGGCGATGGTCCCGGCCATTGAGGCCCTGCTCAGCCCGCAGGGCGAGGACGACCGGCCGGCTTTCAGCCCGCAAGCGGAAGGTGATGATGAATAGAGCCCGCTCCGCCGAAACCGTCCTGTCTCTCGATGTTCTCCTCAATGAGGTGAAGGTCGGCACGATCGTCAGGACACCGGGCGACTTCAACGCCTTCAGCTTCGATCCTGCCTATCGCGCGAGCGGAGGGCATCCCGTGTTGAGCCTGTCCTTCCGCGCGGCGACGGGAGGATTGCGCAAGGATCCACGCCCGGTGGCAGGCGCCTTGCCGCCCTTCTTTGCCAACCTCCTGCCCGAGGACAAGCTGCGCGAGGCGATGGAAAAGCATCACGCCCGGACCGTCCGGCCTGGCAATGATTTCGATCTGCTGGCCGCGCTGGGCGCCGACCTGCCAGGCGCTGTGCGGGTTATCCCGAGTAACGGAGATATCGTCGCTGCAACCGCTGCAGTTGAGGGCGAGCCGAAAGCGCGTTTCTCGCTCGCCGGCGTGCAAATGAAGCTTTCGGTGATGAAGAACACCGGCAAGGGCGGCGGGTTGACAGTGCCGCTCGGGGACAGCGACGGTCAGTACATCGCCAAGTTTCCTTCGACCGCCTTTCCAGGCGTGTCGGAGAACGAGTTCGCCAATCTCGCGCTGGCCGAAGCCATCGGCATGGACGTGCCCGAACGCGAGCTGGTGGGCAAAGACCAGTTCGAAGGCATCCCTGAAGAGTTCGAGACCCTGGCCGAGGGGCTGGTCCTTCTTATCCGGCGGTTCGATCGCGCCTCCGGCGCGCGACGAATTCATATCGAGGATTTCGCCCAGGTCTTCGGTATCTATCCGGCACGAAAATATGAAGGCGCGGCCTATCATGACATAGCCGCGGCTCTGAATGTGGCGATCTCGCCGATAGCGGCGCTGGAGTTCGTCCGCCGCCTGACCCTGTCGGTGGTCATGGGTAATGGCGACATGCACCTGAAAAACTGGTCGTTGATCTATCCCGGTGACGGCAATTCGCCCGCCCTGGCGCCGATCTACGACATGCTTTCGACGGTTCCCTATATCCCGGCTGACAATCTGGCTTTGTCGCTTGGCGGCGAACGCGCGTTCAAGGCACTGACGCTGTCGCGGTGGAAGGCATTCGCCAATCGGGCGCGGCTTCCAGAGCCCGCCGTCCTGAAAACTGTCAGCGAAACTGTAAGGCGTATCGATGCGCATTGGTGGAAATTGCCGGAACGTGATGCGATACCATCGATCGTTCTGGAGCGGATCGACGCCCATGTGAGGGCCATGACGCCTGTCCTCTTGGACTGAGCGCCGTTCATTGGTGCGGCTGACAGAGAAATGGCCCCGGCTGTGTCGCCGGGGCCATTTGCGCTTCAATCGCCGCGACGCGGGCTGGGGCGGGACCAGATCAGCGAGTAGGCTTCGCCGTCCTCGTCATCGAAGAGGTTGGCGTAGATCGGGGCGGTGAAGCTCGGATCATCGAGCTTGAGACCGAGATAATCGCGGCCTTCGCCCGAGCGCTTGGACCAGGCGGCACCGATCTCGGCGCGGCCGACCAGGACCCGGTGGCTGGGAGCGTTCTCGCCGTTTGCGCGGATGTCGGGAACGATACGCACGCCCTTGGCCTGGACACTGAGGGTGACGATTTCGCCGGTGAATTCGTTCGAACCGGTCTTCTTGAAGGTGCCGATGGTCGCCATTTTCAAATCTCCGCTTTCCGTTTTCGAGCCCGCACCATTGCGGCCTCGATGGCGATCGACGGGACGCAGACGATCACTGGCGCATCCCCGTTTGCGGGGACTGGACAGCACAGGAGGGACTTTCTTGCTCGCGCGAGGAATGACGCGCCTCGGGGTCCCATGGAACATGGGGTGGGGCCGTCAGGGGAAGAAAGTTGTGACGTCGCTGTTGCGCCAAAGCGATCGAAGCGCGCCCCGCGCGCTGGTCTTCGGCCAGATCAGGCCATGGAAGAGGCCGCTTGGAGCGGTCAGAGATACGAAAAGAACGCAGAGTCTGGCGCATTCAAGGTTCCGCCAGACCGGTCGCGACGGATGCCCGTGACGTCGCTCCTGTCCTTGGCACGCGTACCGCTATTTGACCCAACCGAAGTCGGCGAGAGCGCACCCCGCCTGGGTTCCGCAATGTGCCCGCGAAATTCGCGCCACCCGTCCTGCGCTCCCGCTATGGGCCGCATCGCTCCACCGGGCTGATGCGAGTTCACCACGCCGGTCCCGCGCCACTGATCCCTGATGACAGCGAGCTTATCCCTCTGTTCTGGCCTCCACCCGGATTCTACACACGCGGCTAGATGCGCGCATGGCCCGTGTCAGCAGACTCGGCAGATGCCATTGCCGCAAGCCGCAAGAAGGTCGTCACTCCCACGGCAATTGCGCCAATGACCGAGAAGATGAGCTGCCAGGTTTCGGACGGCATCATATGTTTGACGATGCCGAGAGCAGCGTAAAAGCCGGCGACGACAGCCGGAGTGACAAAGACGAGCGCGATCAGCAACCGAGCCCATAGCGGCCGGACCACAATGAGCAGGCCTTGGGCTGCCGCCAAGGTCAGGCCGGCAGCGAGCAAACCAACAAGAACAGCCCCAAGCCAGCCCGCGCCGGTGCCGTAGGCCCAGATACCGGCGTTCACGCCGATGAAGAAGGGCAACGCAAAGACGGCAAGATTGAACAGCAGCCAGCACATGAAACCTATGGCGGCCATGGCGACGAGAATACCGAGAAAGGTCATGGTGGTGTCTCCGTGCAATGGATTGGACGGTGCGCCTGCCACCACCTCCACGGCGCGATCGGAACAGTAGCAGAAGTGCCAGCGATCAGTAAGAACAAATAGGGATCAAAGAGATCCCCTGACCTTGTCCGGCCCTTTTCCTTGCTCTGCCTGGACATGCTCGGATCCAGCGGCCCATCACGTTAAAGGCGATGTGTTTCGCCGGCATGACAGGACGTTGAGCCATCTCCGGTTCGTCGAAGGCCTTGAGGGATTGCGGGCGGCGCTCACGCGCCGCCCGCCCCGAAGCGGTAGACAGGAATGCCCAATTTGCGCGCCTTGTCGGCCAGATTGTCCTGAATCCCGGTACCGGGAAAGACGATGACCCCGATCGGCATCGTGCCGAGCATCTGATCGTTGCGTTTGAAAGGCGCGGCCTTGGCGTGTTTGGCCCAATCGGGCTTGAAGGCGACCTGCGGCACCTTGCGATTGTGGGCCCAGGTGGCGGCGATGCGCTCGGCGCCCTTCGGCGATCCGCCATGCAGCAGCACCATGTCCGGATGCTTGGCATGAACCTGATCGAGCTTGTCCCAGATCAATCGATGGTCGGTGGTCTCGCCACCCGAAAAGGCGATCTTCGTGCCGGCCGGTAACAGCACGTCATTGTCGGCGCGTCGCTTGGCGACGATGAAGTCCCGGCTATCGATCATGGCCGCCGTCATCTGGCGATGATTGACCCGTGAACCCGAGCGCGGCGACCAGGGCATGCCGAGGGTGCGCAGATAGATATCGGCAGCGGTCTCGCGGAAAAGCTCAAGACTGTCACGGCGTTCGATGAGACTTTGCCCGACCCCGATCAGGGTCTCGAGCTGGACGGATTTCACCTCGGACCCGTCCTGTTCGCGCTGGAGACGCTTCTGGGCCTGCTCGTTGTCGTCGAGCTTCTTTTCGATCCGTTCGACAGCGCGGTGGAAGGTATTGACGCTCGACCAGAGGATCTCGGCAAGGTCGAAATCGAGACTGGTGTCGGCCATGGTAGAGATCAGGGCGTCGAAAATGTCAGCGACCGCGCTCTGGATGATGTGATCCTCGGGCGTGATCCGGAGATCGGGCTCGTCCTCTGACGGACGATAGCCGTAAAGCTCAAGCTCCTCGATGACATGGCCGGTGGCAGATGTCGCGTGATCGGGTTCGCGTTCGTCATGGGTGTACATGGCAGGCTCCAATGGCAAGGACCGCGACCGTCGCGGCCTTATGGCGACGACAAGCCCGCAGGCGGTCCGGCCAGGCAGCCCGAGCCTTTCGCGAGGGTCTCGATGGCAAAGCCCGGCTGATTTGCTTCGCGCTGTAAAGGCGGGGGAGACGGGGTCCCAACGCGACTCGTCGCGTGGGGTGGCGGGCCGCCGACGGAAATCAGTCGGGCGCCGCCATTGCCCGGCCGGTCCGTTTGTGGGCCGCTCGCCCTCTCAAAGGCCGAAGCGCGGTCCCCTGCCGAATAGGAAAGGCTTCCTGTATGCCGCAACGGAACGCGAGCGCCCGCCCGCTTCTCATCCCGGCTATGCAGCCAAAGCCATGAAACGGCTGACATCGTCTGGAGCCAGTTGCCCGCGAAGCCGTACCCGCAATGCATCCAGCCCGCACGAAGTGAGGTCTTCGTTGAAGTCACCCATCATCGGCGAAAGCGTGATGGTCTCGATTCCGGCCGCCAGCGCCTGTTCGACGAGCCTGTCTCGTGCGCTGTCGCCTGCCGGATCGTTGTCACGCACGATATAGAGCCTGCGCAGATGGGCCGGGAACAGGAAAGCAGCGAGGTGCCCGGCTGAGAGTGCGGCGGCCATCGGCATCTGTGGCAGCAATTGCCGCAGCGACAGAATGGTCTCGATGCCTTCTCCCGCCGCGATGACATCTTGTGCCTTTCCGAACCGGACGGCGTTACCAAGCAGGTCCCCCATGGCCTTGCGTGGCGGATCACGCGGCGCCTTGCCCGACCCGTCACGCGCGAGCCAGGTGCGGTGAGCGCCGGTCATGTCGCCATCGCGATCGGTGACCGCCGCGATTATCGCCGGCCAGGTCTCGGTTGGCCCTCCATGCTCGGGCCGCCAGTAGCAGTTCGGATGGAAGCGCAGCGCGCCGGTTCCGTGCAAATCCGTAATGCCGCGTCTCCGCAAATATGTCTCTGCGAGAGTGCCCGTGATCGGTTGTGCGATGCGCCAGAGCCTGCGTGCGGCTTCTGCCGACCCCGATATAGCTGGAGTTCCGCGAGGCGGCCCCGTGGGCGCCGGTTCCGGATAAGGAAGGCTGAGAAAGCGGCGGGCTTCATCGGCGACCTCGGCGAAGTCGAGGAGACCGAGACTTTCGCGGATTACATCGAGCAGATCACCATGCTCGCCGGTGGCGGCATCGGACCATTTGCCCGCCGGTCCCCTGGCACTGTCATGCAGCCGCACGAACATCGAGCGTCCCGCGCCATTGCGGACGTCCCCGACCTGCCAGTATTGGCCCTGTTTATGGCCATTCGAGAGGTAGTGACGACAAACCGACTCGGCCTGCCGACTGAGACGCTGCGCCAGATCGGTGGCGTAAAGACGGGACATCAGGCCGCCTCCCGTTCTGCGATACGTTCGATCGGGAAGCGCTCCACCAGCCTGCCGATAATCCCGCTGCCGGCTGCCCCGACCGGCACAAAGAAGCGCAACTTCCACGATATGATTTCGCTGAAAAGCCCATAGGCGCGCAGGCGTTCGCGCATGGCTTCGCTGAAGCCAGTGAGTTCAATGCGATAGGCACCCATGACCCGGACGCGGCGCAGTTGCAGCCCTTCGGCGAGGTCGAGAATTGTGCGCCCGTCGATCAAAGCGGCGTAAGCCTCATTGGCCGTCAGGCTGACGCTTTCTGTGGCGGCGGCGCTGGCTGCCCATGCCGGCGAGACACGGCGGCCGATGATGCGCTCGCCGTCATCGGTCTGGAGCCGATAAACACGGGTAGAATCCTGCGGCAGGCGCTTCCAGACCGGCAGGAGCAATCCCGCCACGATGTAAAGGGTGCCCTCGGAATAGGCCGGTACCTGCGCGACTTCCCGGCTCCACATGGCCGCGAAGCTGTCCCGATCGGCTTCGGTCCAGTGCGTTTCGCCCATCACCCGAAGGGCAATGGTCATGCTCTCCATCGGCCGGAGCAGCCGTACGCGCGGCTCGATCTCGCCATCGTCCAGCATGACACTGGTAGCGGGGATCTGGACGGCGGCACGGGCCGAGCGTTCATTCACCAACAGTTTTGCCCACGGATCGGCCAGTTCATGCAGGGCTGCATCGAGCGACATCGGCTGGTTGCGCTTGCGCTCGCTGATTGAAACCAGCCGGGTCTCAGCGCCGGTCGCGGGGTGGGTGTAAATGACCTGACGGCCGGTCACAGTGAAGCTTTCGGCGCGGAGCGTTTCGAGACCAAGATCGTATGTGCCGGAGGCGATAGCCCCATCGACCCGCGCTTCGAGCAGTTGCTCGAAAGCCGAGAACAGGATGGCCTGCAGGTCGATGGTCAGCGCCAGTAGCCGGTTGAGAAAGGTAGTGATCGGCGGCAGGTCGTCCTTGATGCCGTTCGCATCCATCAACTTCAGACCGGTCATCTGCTCGAAACGGCCGAGCGAACAGCCTTGCACCTTGCCGCGCACGATCAGCATATAGAGCTGCCGCAAGGCATCGCGGGCATAGGGGCTTTCGAGATTGTCCTCGGGCCGAAAGAGGCCCTGGCCCCCGGTCTGGCGCTGGCCACGCGTGATCGCGCCGAGCGTGTCGAGACGCCGCGCGATGGTCGAAAGGAAACGCTTCTCAGCCTTCACATCGGTCGCGATGGGCCGGAACAGCGGCGGCTGCGCCTGGTTGGTGCGATTGGTGCGGCCCAACCCCTGAATGGCAGCGTCTGCCTTCCAGCCCGGTTCGAGAAGATAGTGGACCCGCAGGCGCCGGTTCCGCGCCCCGAGATCGGCATGGTAGCTGCGCCCGGTGCCGCCCGCATCGGAAAAGACCAGAATGCGCTTCTGATCATCCATGAAGGCGGCGGTTTCGGCAAGGTTCGCGGAAGGCGCGCGGTTCTCGACCGCCAGCCTTGCCGCTGGGCCTTCGCCCTTGCGGATGATCCGGCGCGAACGGCCCGTGACCTCGGCCACGACATCGGTTCCAAACCGCTGCACGATCTGGTCCAGGGCGCCGGGAACGGGCGGGAGGCAGGCCAGGTGCTCGATCATCGCGTCGCGCCGGGCAACAGCCGCCCGACATTCGACGGGCTGGCCATCACGAAATACCGGCCGCGAGGAGAGATTGCCCTCGCTATCGGTGAAGGGTTCGTAGAGCTGCACCGGGAAGGAATGGGCGAGATAATCGAGTACGTATTCTCTTGGCGTGATGTCGACGCGGACGTCGTTCCATTCCTCGCTCGGTAGTTCGGCGAGGCGGCGCTCCATCAACGCCTCGCCGGTCGAGACGATCTGGATGACGGCGGCGTGCCCGGCCGCAAGATCGGCATCGATGGACCGGATCAATGTCGGGGTTTTCATGCTGGTCAGGAGATGCCCGAAGAAGCGCTGTTTCGCGGATTCGAAGGCGGATCGGGCGGCGCTCTTGGCCTGGCGGTTCAACGCGCCCTCGCTGCCGGTGATGTTTGCCGCCTCCATCGCCGCATCGAGATTGTTGTGAATGACCGCAAAGGCGCCGGCATAGGCATCATAGATGCGGCGCTGCTCGTCCGTCAGCCGATGCTCCACCAGTTCATATTCGACGCCATCGTAGGAAAGGGACCGCGCGGTATAGAGCCCAAGCGAACGCAAATCGCGCGCCAGCACCTCCATCGCCGCCACACCGCCAGCCTCGATCGCCTCGACGAATTCGGCGCGGCTGGCGAAAGGAAAGTCCGCGCCGCCCCAGAGGCCGAGCCGCTGGGCATAGGCGAGGTTATGCACCGTCGTTGCGCCCGTCGCCGAGACATAAACAATCCGGGCATCGGGCAGTGCGTGCTGGAGCCGCAGCCCGGCACGCCCCTGCTGCGATGCGGCGATATTGCCGCGCTCTCCCTTGCCGCCGCCGGCGTTCTGCATGGCATGGCTCTCGTCGAAGATGATGACACCGTCGAAATCCGATCCCAGCCAATCCACGATCTGCCGGACGCGCGAAACCTTCTCGCCGCGATCATCCGAGCGCAGCGTGGCATAGGTGGTAAAAAGGATGCCTTCCGACAGCGTGATCGGCTTGCCCTGCGAGAAGCGCGATAGCGGCGTGATCAGAAGCCGCTCCATACCGAGCGCCGACCAGTCCCGCTGCGCGTCCTCGATCAGCTTGTCCGACTTGCTGATCCAGATGGCCTTGCGCCGCCCGCGCAGCCAGTTGTCGAGGATGATTCCGGCAGATTGGCGGCCTTTTCCGGCTCCGGTACCGTCACCGAGCATGAACCCCCGGCGGAACCGTACAGCGCCTTCTGCGTCCGCGGGCGCAGCGCTAACCGTGTCGAAGGTTTCGTCCACGGACCAGGCGCCGGCCAGATAATCGGCATGGGCTTCACCGGCATAGATCACCGTCTCGAGCTGGGCATCGGAGAGGCGCTCACGGATGTCGCCAGGCAGCATCGGCCGATAAGATGGCTTCGGTGGTGCAACCGAAGCCATGGCAGCCGATTGGACAAGCTTGGTTGGATGCGGCTCTGCACCGGGAATCCGGATCGACTGCAATCCGTACTGCTTATAGATCGCATCGGTTAGTCGTGCGCCCTCGGGCGGCGTCCAGTCCACCGTCTCATAGACGAGTTCAACACCCTCAGGATCGCCAAGTGGAGCGGTGGCGGATCGCGCCATCGCCGCGCGCGTGAGGGTGCCGCGCACTGACTTTGGCACAGCCGCCAGGACGGATTCCGGCAGTTTCGGGTGTGTAACCGGCAAGCGTGGTGGAACTTGTGTCTCGATCCAGTCGAGCAGCTTCGCAACATCGGGCGCAGTGCCGGATGAAGCCGGAAACTGCGACGGATCTTTGGCCGGCGTCTTGTCGATAACGATCAGGCGCGTCGCGAAGGTCGTGCCATGCTTCGCGTAAACCGATCCGGCGATGGCTGCGCTGAAGACCAGGCGGCCCTGCTCTTGCAGGCGAACGAAAGCATTGCGCCAGCCAGCTTGATCAGGAGATAAATTCGCTCCCGTTATAGCTACGAGCCGCCCGCCATCGGCCAGCCGTGCGAGAGCCGAGGTGACATGGCGGAACGCCGTGTCAGCCATTCGCCCCGAAACATTGGCCGTCGCCGAGAATGGCGGGTTCATCAGCACGACCGAGGGGACGATCGCCGGTCGGAGGTGATCGTCGATCTGTGCGGCATCGAAGCGGGTGGTGGAAACAGCCGGAAAGAGGGAAGAAAGCAGCTCAGCGCGGGTATCGGCCAGCTCATTCAGCACCAGCCTGCCGCCGGCAATCTCGGCCAGGATCGCCATGAGGCCGGTTCCGGCCGACGGTTCCAGCACCACGTCGTTGGCGGTGATTTTGGCTGCTGCGATGGCAGCGAGACCGAGCGGTGCGGGCGTCGAGAATTGCTGGAGCGCCTGGCTTTCCTCGGATCGGCGCGTGTGGGTCGGCAACCGGTCCACGATCCGGGCAATGGCGGAAAGCCGTGCAGCCGGAGACGCGGCTTTCCGGAAAAGCGCTTTCCCGTATTTGCGCAAGAAGAGGACTGTCGCGACTTCGCAGGCCTCATAGGCCGTCTTCCAGTCCCAGGCACCGGTCGCATCGGAGGCGCCGAAAGCCGTTTCCATCGCATCGCGCAGCGTCGCGGCACTGACATGCTGGCCGCGTTCCAGATGGCCCAAGAGGATGGTCGCGGCGGTAAGAATGGCAGGAGCTGTGGCAACGGACGTGACCGAGCCGGTCACGGGAGACACCATGTTCATGAGAGGAACCTCGGGAGAGCGGAAACAGGAGAGCCCGAGCAGTGCTCTCTCTCAGCTGCCCGAACTCATCCCGTTCCGGCCGCCCTCTTCCTCTTGCCGACTACGGTCGAGCGCAGTTTCCCGACAATGCCGCACCCGAAATGAAAATATGGGGATGAAGCGTACAGTAGCATCGTCCTTCGTCTCTCGAGACGATACTGTGCCTACGTCTTGAGAGAGGGGCGTATTATGGAAGCTATTCTTGCTCAACTCATTGGCGGCCTCGCCGGTGGTGCCGCCGGCGGCAAGGCTGTCAAAGGCGCGGACCTTGGCAATATCGGCAATCTGATCGCCGGAGCCGTGGGCGGCGTTGGCGGCGGTACGCTGTTGGGTTCACTGCTTGGCGCTGGCGGCGCGGCCGGTGGTCTCGATATTGCTGCCCTTGCCGGCCAACTGGTTGGCGGCGGTGTCGCAGGAGCGATCGTGCAGATAGTTGCCGGTCTGGTCATCAACAAATTCATCAAGAAGGCATAGGGAGCCATTCATGCATAAGTTTGAGATTTACAAGGATAAGGCTGGCGAGTTCCGGGTGCGCTTCAAATATAACAGCGAAGTGATGTTCTCGACCGAGGGCTACACGAGCAAGGCCAGCGCGCAGAACGCGATCGACTCAATCAAGAAGAATGGTCCCGACGCGCCGGTCGAGGATAACAGCTAAGCATCGCGCGGCTCAGCGATCGGTGGCTGTTGGGGCAATTCAGCCAAATCGGCCACCGATTTCAGTAAAGGTATATCCGTTGGCGAGGATGGTCTCGTCCACCACCTCATCGGAGGACAGGTAGTCATATTCGCGCTCGAGCTGGCGATAAAGCCAGCGGGCGAGATCGCGCAGCGCCTCGGTGACGACGTCCTCCGCGTCGGCGGTCATGTCCTGCCAGTTCGGGCTGGCCCGCTCGACCGAGATTTCCATGCAGTATTCGTGGTAATAATGGCCGCGATGACCAACGTCAGCGCGAAGCTGATAAAAGTTGCGCCGCTGGGCATCCTGAAGCGCATCGGCGATGCCATGCAGCATCTCGTCCTGCGGCGCGTAAGCCCGGATCGCGGCTGAGGCATTCTTGCCATACGAGTAGGAGCCCTCCCAGCACGCGCCGTCACCTTGCGACCAGAAGCCCCGGAACCAGATGCAGGGTTCCTGCCGCGATCCGCCGCCCATCAGGCGAGCAGTCCGGGTCTTGAAGCGGATACCGAGGATCTCGGCGATGCGCTGGAAATCCTCATAGACGGCGTCGAACCAATCGTAGTCGAAGCCGCCATCGCGATACCAGGCGCGGGCCTTGTCCTTCGCCGTGTGGGAAAGCTCGTTGAGGCGATAGACCGTGGTTTCGATGATCTCAGGCATGGGGATCGCCTCCCTCCAGCACGGTCGCGAGCCAGCCGTCGGTGTAGATCCAGTCCACGGTCTCGCCGGTCGAAAGATCGAGTACGTGCGCGCCGCCGCCGAAACCATCGAGGCGCGGCTTCGAGCAGGTGTTGGCATATTGGAAGCCCCACCGGCCCGTGAGCCCGAACACGGCGGCGCAGCGCTTGACGAACTGGATGACGTGCTCGGGATCCCCGGTGGGATCGTCGCGTATCCAGAGCTGCGTACCGCCATGTTCGGGCTGGATCGACAGCAGGAAGCCATCCGATGACGGATCTTCGGCGGCGTTTTCGTCCGCCAGCGCATTATAGAGTTCGAGCGCGCGGACAGCGTTCTCAGGGGTGCCTACATCGAGCAGGCAGGAAAAATGGGTGTAATAGTCAGCCATAATTGCCTCCGGACATGACGAGACCTGGCGCAGGACCAGACCTATTGCGTGGAAGGGGATGAAAATCAGGCGGCGCGGGGCRGGCTAAGCAGTTCCGCGGCGGTCTCCCSCCAGCCGCGATCGACCAGGCGTGTCTCGAGGAGACTGGCGCGATAGCGCAGGTTGCGGGCCAACCGGGCATTGCAAGCTGCCGAGGCGCTGCCGCGCAATCGGCTTGCCTCGCTCACGATACGGCGGGCTTGCGCGTCAGAGGTGACAGGCTGCTGCCAGACAATGGCCCGAGCCCGGATTTCTCCGGCGAGGACCAGACCGTAGGTCGAGTCATGAATTGCGGCGATGCGCGCCTCAAAGCGCAGCGTGTCGTCCCCTCCAACGCGAATATCGTCACGCGAAACGCGCTGTGCCGCGATCGTCATGGCGTCTTGGGGAGAGGTACATTCGCCGATAACGATAGTCCGGTCGAATTCGTCTGCATCGTGATCATCGACAAAACGGACAGTGCCGAGACAGGAAACCCGTAGCGGATACCGAAGGGCGCTACGCAGCCCGGGCAGCACCTGCCGGGCGAGGATTTCGCCGATCGGTCGAAAGGCGGATGAACGGTTAAGAGACATGGAAGATACTCCGCGACGGGCGCCGGGAGCCTCTCTCTCCGGCCACCAACCCGTCACGGCCAACAGGCCCGCACTCTCCCTCTTCCTTGCCGGGACATGGTCCCGCCGCTGCCGCCGTCGATAGATAGCCCTCCGCAGGGCGACGGCCCGCACGCATTGTCTGCGTTCCGGGCCGCCGGGATGAAGTGCTTGCGCACTTCAGGACCATGGATCGAGTTCGAGTTTCACCATCTCTTCATCGCCGTCGAACTCGTTGGCGGGCATGGCGCCGTGGGTACCGTCCCCGGCCTGGAACACGACGATCGAGACCATCAGCGTGGCAGCGAGGCTGGCGGCGAAGGCGGTAGCATCTGCATAGGACATGGGTTCCGGCTCCTGTCTCGGAGGCGGGGGACCATCCCCCGCGCGACAGGCGCCCGAAGTGTCTGACCGGATCTGCAATCACCCTAGCGCGTTCGGCTCGTCCGAATCCGCGAGGGCGGCACGCGTGCGTAAGCCGACCCCTTGCGGGTTGAATGCAAAGACAACGGATCAGACCAAGGTTCGCGAATGGAAGCGGGGGTGGTGCTCTGCATCTGGCAGGAAACGGCGAAATCCGTTGCATATGGCTCGCCGCGCCAGCCTTGGTGCCACGCTGGCACCAAGGCCATGTTCCTCCAGGCCCGGATGAAAATCCCTTGCTCAGCAATGACGAGGGCCAAACCCAAGGTGAGGCTGGCTCGACTCCCGCCATCCTGATTGCGACAGAAAAAAGACGGGGCAGCCGGAGCCGCCCCGGGTAACGATCATTCAGCCGCGACCATCTGTTGTGCCTCATCCTCCTCTTCGACGGCGCCTTCATCCTCGCTGTCGCCCGCCAGGAAATCGGGAAGGTCCACCTCGACATCGCCATCCGCCGAAGCGTCAACCTCTGCAGCGGAATCGATCATGCGCAGCGGCTCGGGCAGCCAGCCGGTGTCGGCGAGCAGGCGCTCGGCTTCCTTGGCCATGTCGCCCTTCTTGAGATGCCCGATCAGCTCCGACGCCCGTTCGCCTGCACCTTCGCGAACCGCCTCAAGGATGCGTGGCTTGGTCACGCGGCCGAGATAATTGCTGACGGTCGGCTTCCAGCCCGCCGCCACCATGTCGAGGCTGGTAGCGCACACCAGACGGTTCGCCTGGGAGAGACGCACCTCCAGCCCGTGTTGGCTGACGCCCGTGCCGCTATAGGGATTGGGCTTTTCGTAAAGGGCGTTGATGCCAAAGCTGACGCAATGGGCGAGAAGCTCCATGCGGGACTCCTCATCGAGATCGATCAGCCAGTTCCAGAGCGCCTCATCGTCAGCCGGGATGTGATCGCCCCAGCGTTCGTGCCGTTCGGTAACAGACCGCGCCGAGACGCTGTCGCGCAAATCCTCAGCCTGTGCCGGCAAGTGAACCTGGCGGACATGGGCCTCGAGGCATCCCCTGGCGGGCTGCGGCAGGAAGGTGTCCATCACCAGCCGATGCAGCAGCGCGGTCATCGCAATATGGGGATTCATCGCAACAGCATCGCGCAGCGCGAGCGTGCGATGCGCGGTCAGCTCGCTGATCAACCGGTCCGGCAGCGGCCGCACAATCTCGGCCTCATCGTCGTCCTCCGGAGATTCGCTGCCGCCACCGACTTGGACAACCGCATGCGACACACCAGCTACTGCGCCCTCTGTGGCCGGGCCGGAGGAGCCATCGGGATCTTCGCCATCAATCGCCGCTTCATCCTCGGGCCGAACATAACCCCGTTCGGCCCGCAGCTTGCCGTTCCCATCGATGCTGACGAAGACGCCCGCCCGCGCAACCTGTTCGGGATCATAGATCATCGGCCTGCACTCGAATTCTTCCAACGCCTGCTCAATCTCACCAAGCCGCTGATCGACCTCATCGGGCAGCTCGTCGGCCTCGGCATATTCGGCTTCGAGCCGGTCATATTCCTCGCGCAGGGATTCGCGGGTGGCGCGCTCATCGTCGGTCAGATCGGCGACCGAGCCCTCGAGTTCCCGCAGGCCGTGGTCGTGGCCATAGGGAAAGGTCACCGCTACCTCGACCCACTGCCAGCCTTCGGCCGCAATGGACTCGGCTTCGGCTTTCAGCTTTTCGCCTGCTAGGCGATCGAGCAGCTCCGGATCCTGAAGCCAGCCGCCGTCGTCGCGCTGAAAGAGATCGCGCAGCACATAGCCGCCGGCGGCTTCATAGGCCTCGATACCGACAAAAAGCGCTCGCCTGTCAGAGGCGCGCACTGCGGTTTCAGTCAGGAGACGGCGGATATAGTGCGGCTCTTTCTGCCAGGAATCCTTGATCGCATCCCAGACCTGTTCCTGCCGGGCATGGTCTTCCGACACGGTGAAGGCCATGAGCTGTTCGAGCGTCATGCCGTCTTCGGCGTAAACGTCGAGAAGCACGGGCGAGACCGCAGCAAGACGCAGGCGCTGCTTGACGACCTTCGGGTCGACAAAGAAGGCGGCTGCGATGGCTTCCTCGCTCATCGCCTTGTTGCGCAGCGCCTGGAAGGCCCGAAACTGATCGAGCGGATGAAGCGGCGCGCGCTCGATATTTTCCGCGAGCGAGACTTCGTCGATCAGGATGTCGGCATCGGCCTCGGATATGACGCATGGTACCGGTGCAGTTTTTGCGAGACGCTTCTGCTTGACCAGCAATTCAAGGGCCCGATAGCGGCGACCGCCTGCGGGCACCTCGAACATGCCGGTTTCCTTGCCCTCAGGGTCGAGGACTGGCCGCACATGCAGGGACTGGATCAGGCCGCGGCGGGCGATGGATTCGGCCAGTTCCTCGACCGAGATGCCGGCTTTGAGGCGCCGGACATTGGCCTGGCTCAGCGCCAGCTTGTTGAACGGGATATCGCGCGAGGACGCGAGGGTGATCTTCTGAACGGCAGCAGCCATATGCCTTACTCCATGACGGGCGCCGGGAGCCTCTCTCTCCGGCCACCAACCCGTCACGAAGCAAAGCGCCGCCCTCTTCCTCTCAAGAGAGCGGCGCAAATCGTAAAGCCGGAGAAGCGGGATTCAGTGTTTCCGGCTCTGTGTATCGGTCTGTTTCCGGGTCGGCGTGGAGGCGGCTCGGGCGCCGGAGTAAAGAATGCGCTCGGCCTCGCGGATGCCACCGGCCCGCCGCGCCATGTCAGCCCAGACCGAGATCGGGAAATCGCCGGTGAAGTGCAGATCGCGCTCGATCCTCATGTCAAAGGGCAAGCGGATCGCCTGCATTTCGCCAAGGCTCCAGCTTCCAAGCTCTGGAAACCCCAGATCGGCAAGGCCGAAAAGGGTGTCACCGTCGCTATCCAATTCGGTCGCAAGCCAGACGCCGCTACCCAACGGATTGAAGAATTTTACCACGGGGACGGGGTCGACATCGCTCTGGCGGCCATTGGCGAGGAGCTGCTCGCGCTGGGTGCTGGTCAGGAGGATCATGCCGCAGCCCTCCGATCCGTCGATGCTGTATCTTCGCGGGGCAGATGCGCCAGCAGCCAATCGGCCGCCTTGCTGGCCTGGGAAGCGGCGCGGACGATGGCGCGGTTGTCCTCGCGCAGCACCTCGAGCCAGGAGCCGATGTAGTCGGCATGGCGTACGGTCGGCACAACGCCGAGCGAGGCGCAGCAGAAGGCCGCGTTCATTTCGGCGACCAATTCTTCGAATGCGTATTTCCTGGTGCCGAAGCGGCCCGACATATCCCGCCCAAGCCGGGAGGCATGGCCGGTGGCGTGCCCCAGCTCGTGCAGGGCGGTCCGGTGCCAGTCGATCGGCTCGAAATAGGCCTGTGGCGGCGGCACCTGAACATAATCGTGCGCTGGAACATAGAAGGCCTGGTTCCCACCGATGCGAAAGTCGATTCCGGTCGCCCGGATCAGCGCCTCGACCCTTGGCTCGATCATGTGGGGCGGCGGTGGCGGCGCCTCGATAGCAACATCCTCAGGCAAGCCCTCGCATTGCGCCGTGTTGAACACGGTGAAGCGTTTGAGAAACGGGATGCTGCCAGCTTCCTCCCCCGTCTCCCGCGCGCGGCGCTTCTCATCCTCGGGCGTGAAGCGGTCGGCATAGACGACGGTCGTGCCGCGCTCACCTTTCCGGACATTGCCGCCGAGCGACAAGGCCTGGCGGAAAGTCAACCAATGCTGGGTCGGATAGCCGTATTGAACAACGGTGCCCCAGAGGATCAGAATGTTGATCCCGGAATATTGCCGGGCCGTCGCGGCATTCCTCGGCATCGCGAGCGGCGCCTTCGCCGCCGTGCCCCAGGGCTGGACCCAGGGCAAGCGCCCTTGCTCCAGCTCGTTGATGATTTTCGCGGTGATCTCGTCATAGAGATTGGTGCGGTCGCCGCCGTCGCGTGCGGCGCGGTTCTGTCTGGCCATCGAGATTGTCTCCGCGACGGGCGCCGGAAGCCTCTCTCCCGACCTTCAACCCGTCACGGCAAACCCCGTCCGCACTCTCACTCTAGGAGCCGCGGTGGGGCCTAAATGGAGAAGACCCGCCTGAGAAAGCGGCCGCAAACAGCATCAGGCCTGTCCGATCTGCACGCCATGGTCGCCGACCATACGCCGCGGCCAATTTCTGCTGGCCCTTATCGGCACATATCGGCTCCAATCGCATCACCGCACCACGATCAGGAGCTGCAGATGCCATCCGTTAGCGACCGGCCCGTCAAACGTTCGATCCGAAGGAATGAACTGCGAGAAATCGTTCCTCTGGCGGACAGCACCATTTACGAAATGGAGCAGCGCGGAGAATTTCCTCGCCGCTTTGCCCTTTCACCCAGATGCGTCGTCTGGGATCTTGCCGAGGTCGAAGCGTGGCTCGAAAGCCGGCGCACGCGGCCAATCCCGCGCGCCAAACACCCCGACGTCGCCCAGCGGAAGTTCCGGCCGGTCAAAGGGCAGGGTCGGGCTCAAGCATAGGCATGGTCGGAGGGAGAAGGGTGACAGGCCGCTTGCGGCCTTCCACCCATGCGTCAACGACGTCCGACCATTCCTGGAGCATATGGCGGCGCTGAACCTCGTACTCTGCCTTGTTGTAGACGCCGCGCGAAGATCGCCCGTCCTCGTGGGCGAGGCATTTCTCGATCCAGTCGCTGTTGAAACCGAGTTCATTCAGCAGCGTTGAGCCGGTCCGTCGCAAATCATGGACTGTAAACGGCTCGAGCGGCAGCCCCTCCTTCTGCGCCAGATCGACCACCGCGTAGGTGATGCGGTTGAACGTCGCCCGCGACATTGGGGCATCCGCATCGTAACGCGAGGGCAGCAGATACCGGGAATTGCCGGCACAGGTCTTGAGCGCGATCATGATGTCGAGCGCCTGTCGGGAAAGATACACATTGTGTGGCTTGGAGCGCTTCATCCGCTCCTTCGGAATGCTCCAAACCGCGTTCTCGAAGTCCACTTCGTCCCAAACCGCGTCCTGCAGCTCGCTTTTGCGAACCATCGTCAGCAGGAAGAGCTTCATGCCGAGGCGAATGGTCGGCAAAGTCGGGACATGCTCCAGTTGCCTGAGCATGATGCGAATCTCTGTCGGTGAAAGCGCACGGTCTCTGGGCCGGAATGCAGCAATCGAAGCTGGGCCAACTTCATCGGCGGGATTGGGCACCTTCTCGCCGTGCAGGATCGCGAAACTGTAGATCTGCTTGAGGATGTCCCGGACGTGGATGGCCGTTGCAGGCGCACCGCGATCGACGATCTTGGCGCAGAGAGCTCTCAGATCATCTGGGGTGATTTCGCGCAGCAGCCGGTTGCGCCAGACGGGCAGCAACTCTCGATCGAAGATCGAGCGCCGCATCGCTCTGGTACTGTCCGCCATCGGAGCCTTGTCCAGCCACTTCTCGCCGAACTGACCGAAGCTCTTGGCCTCTTTCAGGCGGCGCTTCTCGCGCTGTTTTTCAATTGCGGGTGAGCGGCCCTCTCGGACTGCGCGCTTGGCGTCCAGGCAGAGTTCGCGAGCCCGTGCGAGCGAAATGCCGTCACGTCCGTATCTGCCGAGATAGACGGTCTCGCGACGCCCATTCAGCCGGTAATCCAGGCTGAAGGAGATCAGACCCGTCGGCGTGACACGGACATACATGCCGTCCCTGTCCGACACCTTGTAGACTTTGTCTTTTGGTTTCAGCGCCTTAAGCGCAGCGTCCGTCAACATCTTCGCGCAGCCTCCGAAAAGTACCGTCATGCGGTTTTGGGAGGTTCGTGACGCCTAAATCACTTTATTATCAGTGCCTTACCTTGGAAAAAGTACCGTCACAATCCTCAGCTCTTGTGACGGTACTTTCTGAGACGGCCGTGATCAATATGAGCGAGCACCGTCAATCGTGACGGTGTTTGTAATTGCTACCCACCGATAGGTCTCGATAGGTAGCGGATAAAAAATTATTTTTAATCAGAGTGTTAGGGGAAATTCTGGCGCATTGTCGGCGGCGTTCGGATGGCCCTGAATCATTCCCACTCGATGGTCCCGGGGGGCTTCGACGTGACGTCGTAGACGACACGGTTGATGCCGCGCACCTCGTTGATGATGCGGGTCGCGGCGCGGCCGAGGAATTCCATGTCGAAGTGGTAGAAGTCGGCGGTCATGCCGTCGACCGAGGTCACCGCGCGCAGCGCGCAGACGAACTCATAGGTGCGGCCATCGCCCATCACGCCCACGGTCTGGACCGGAAGCAGCACGGCGAACGCCTGCCAGATGGTGTTGTAGAGGCCAGCCTTGCGGATCTCGTCGAGGTAGATCGCATCCGCCTCGCGCAGGATCTCCAGCTTCTCGCGGGTGATGACGCCCGGGCAGCGGATGGCGAGGCCCGGACCCGGGAACGGGTGGCGCTCGATGAAGTGATCCGGCAGGCCGAGTTCCTTGCCGAGCGCGCGGACCTCGTCCTTGAACAGCTCGCGCAGCGGCTCAACGAGCTTCATCTTCATGCGCTCGGGCAGGCCGCCGACATTGTGGTGCGACTTGATCGTTACCGAAGGGCCGCCGGTGAAGGAGACGCTTTCAATCACGTCCGGATAGAGCGTGCCCTGAGCCAGGAAGTCGGCCGGCTTGCCGGCATCCGCCAGCTTCTTTGCCTCTTCCTCGAACACCTCGATGAAGAGACGGCCGATGGTCTTGCGCTTGACCTCGGGGTCGGAGACACCCTCGAGCTGCGACAGGAACAGGTCCTGCGCCTGCACATGCACCAGCGGGATATTGTAGTGCTCCCGGTACATGGAGACGACCTGCTCGCCCTCGCCCTTACGCATCAGGCCGTGGTCGACGAAGATACAGGTCAGGCGATCGCCGATCGCCTCGTGGATCAGGACCGCTGCAACCGACGAGTCGACGCCGCCTGAAAGGGCGCAGATCACGCGGCCGTCGCCGACCTGCTTGCGGATCGCCTCGATAGCCTGCTCGCGGTACGCCGCCATCGTCCAGTCTCCGGCAAGGCCGGCGATACGGTGGACGAAGTTCGAAAGCAGCTTCGCGCCATCCGGCGTGTGCACGACTTCCGGGTGGAACTGGACCGCGTAGAAGCGGCGCTTCTCGTCGGCGATGGCCGCGAACGGCGCGCCGGTCGAGGTGCCGATGACCTTGAAGCCTTCCGGCAGCGCGGTGACGCGGTCGCCGTGGCTCATCCAGACCTGGTGGCGGGTGCCCTTCGCCCAGATGCCTTCAAACAGCGGGCTGTCTTCCTGGATCTCCAGGAAGGCGCGGCCGAACTCGCGGTGATGGCCGGCTTCGACCTTGCCGCCCAGTTGGGCGCACATGGTCTGCTCGCCATAGCAGATGCCGAGAACCGGAATGCCGGCCTCGAACACCACCTGCGGCGCGCGCGGGCTGCCGATGTCGATGGTCGATGCCGGGCTGCCCGACAGGATTACCGCCTTCGGCTGGATGCGATGGAACGCATCTTCGGCATTCTGGAACGGGACGATCTCGGAATAAACGCCAGCCTCGCGTACCCGGCGCGCAATCAGCTGCGTCACCTGGCTGCCGAAATCGATGATAAGGACTGTGTCGGGATGAGCGGTGGAGTTCATGGCGAGCGCATAAAGAAACTGGAACGATTGTGCAAGCTGTCAGAATGCAAGGCTGCCCTGTTCCAGCTGAATGGCGAGCATATCCACCGCATTTGCGAGCTTTTCGTCGATGACGTGCAGATACTCGGTCCAGTCGCCGACATGGCGCAGCTCCTCCGCTCCATCCGAAATGCCGCGCACGCCGATCAGCGGAACGTTGAAGCGCTGGCAGGCGCGCAGCACCGCGAAGGTCTCCATATCGACCATCTCGGCCTCGATGCCGTCATAGGCCGAGCCGGAGACGATGTTCGCTCCCGTCGACAGGCTCCCGGCGGGTATGCCTTCGATCCGGTGCGGGAGCTCGATCGTCACCGGCAGATCGAGGAACGGTGTCTGTCCCTTCGGGAAGCCGAGGGCCGAAGCATCCATGTCGCGGTAGGAAACCGAGGCGACCTGATAGACCTCCGCCTGTTCGAGTACCCGGCTGCCGGCCGAGCCCAGCGAGACGACGAGATCGGGTAGGCTGGCCTTCGCCTCGAGCCGCGCCAGCGCCGCCGAAACGACGACCCCCGACTCGACCGGCCCGACGCCGGTCATCAGCGGCTTGAAGCGGGCCTTGAGGTGCGGGCCATATTCGGGCTCGGCAGCCATGACGAACAGGACGCGTCGGCCGCCGAGGCTGGTGACGGGTTCAACCGGCAATGTCATCTCGTCCGCTCACGGACATGATCGTCGCGGTCATCGTTGCGATCAGCTTTGCGTTGCCGTCGGCGTCGTAGGCATAAGCCTGCCCGTCGGCAACGATGATGGTACGCCCGGGCTTCGTGACCGAGCCGCGGAACAGGAAGCGGGTGCCGCGGCCGGGCGACAGCAGGTTCACCTTGAACTCGATGGTGAGGACCGCCGCGTCTTCCGGCATCAGCGAATAGGCCGCGTAGCCGCAGGCCGAATCCAGCGCCGTCGAAATGATGCCCGCATGCAGGAAGCCGTGCTGCTGGGTCAGCTCCGGACGATAGTCCATCTCGATCTCGACGGTGCCCGCCTCGACCCGCGTAAGCTCCGCGCCAATGGCACCCATGATCTTCTGGCGGGCATAGGAAGCCCGCACGCGCGATTCATAGTCGCCGAAAGGCTCAAACCTGACTGACATCCAGATCCCTGCTCCCTTCCAGAACGCCAGGGATTAGCAATCGCAGATTTGTGCAGTGCGGGAAAGTCAGTTCAGAACGACGATCGACGCATTGAGCAGCGTCGCGAAGGCGACCCACGCCAGATAGGGCGCGAATAGCCAGGCAGCGACGCGGTCTTCGTTCCACACCGTGCGCATGAACAGGATGATTGAAAGCAGCAGCGCGATGATGACGACAAGTGCCGCAACCGGGGACTGCAGCGAGAAGAACAGCGGCGACCAGAGGAAGTTAAGCGCAAGCTGCACCCACCAGATCGTCATCGCGCCATGCGTATTCTGGCGCATCCAGGTGCGCCAGCCCGCGATGGCAATCAGGATATAGAGTATCGACCAGACCGGGCCAAACAGCCATCCCGGGGGGTTGAAGGCAGGCTTGTTCAGCGACTCGTACCACTGGCCCGGCGCGGTCTCCATGCCGATGAGCCAGCCACCGCCGACGACGAGGATGAGAAACAGAATGAGCGGAAGAATGCGTTTCATGTGACCCCTTCAAATGCAAGCTCCGGTAGAACGGAGCCGGGGTCGCATGGTTCCTGTCAGGCCTTCCGGTGCAGCGCCGAGAAGAAGAAGCCGTCAGTTGCGGTGCGCGCGGGGCTGAGCGTCACGCCATGCGTGCCGAACCGGGCCCTGTCGAGGTTCGCGCCGAACGTGTCCTGCCAGAGCTTTTCCGGCGAGATGACCTCGAACTCGGGGTTGGCTTCGATGAAGCCGGCGATGCGGTGGCTGTTTTCCTGCGGGAAGAACGAGCAGGTGATGTAAACGATCCTGCCGCCGGGCTTCAGGAACCGCTTCACGTCCTCAAGGATCGCCGTCTGCTCGCCAACGCGCGTTTCGAGCTGCTTTTCGGTGAGCCGCCATTTTGCGTCAGGGCGGCGCCGCCAGGTGCCGGAGCCGGTGCAAGGCGCATCGACCAGCACGAGATCCATCTGGCCTTCGAGCGGGCGCAACCCCTCCTCGCCGGCAACAGCCTGGACATTGCGGCAGCCCGCGCGGCGCAGGCGCTCGAAGATCGGATTGAGACGCTGGCGCTCGGCATCGTGCGCGAAAATCTGGCCGGTGTTCTTCATCGCGGCCGACAGCGCGAGCGTCTTGCCACCCGCACCGGCGCAGTAGTCGAGCACCTGCATGCCCTGCGTTACGCCAGCCATGGCGGCGACCATCTGCGAGCCAACGTCCTGCACCTCGAACCAGCCTTCCTTGAATGCATCGGACGCCTGGACGTTCGGGTGTCGGCCGTCGCCGTCAATCGGCGGAATGCGAACAGCATCGGGAGGATAATCGGCAGGAGCAGCGCCGGCGTCCGCCAGCGCTTCAAGCACCTGCTCGCGCGAGGAATGCAGCGTGTTGACTCGAAGGTCGAGCGGCGGGCGGCCCGAAAGCGCCTGCAGTTCCGAAATCCACTCGTCGCCAAATGCTTCCTCAGCGAGCGGCGCGCACCAGTCCGGGCAGTCGGCTTGGACTGCCGCAGGCGCATCGGCAAGGTTGCGGGAGGCAATGGCGGAGAGCTCTGCCGCGCTCAGCGGCTCGGGCGCAAAGCGGTCGCCGTCGAGAATAGAATTCACCTCGTCGGCGCTCATGCCCCACTGGAGGATGAGCGCGCCGATTGCGAGTGCGCGCGGCTCGTTGGACTCGAACAGCCAGGCGGCTGAGCGCTTTCTGCGCAGCGCGTCGTAGACGATGTTACCGATTACGGCGCGGTCGCCGGAGCCGGCGAAGCGGTGGGACTGGCCCCAGTCCTTTAGCGCGTCAGCTGCCGGGCGGTGGCGGCTCTCGATGTCGCCCAGAACCTCGATGGCTGCCGCAAGTCTTCCGCCCAGTCGCATGTGTCACGCCTTCACGCCGGTTGTCCCGAATAGCCCTTGCTACCGGGACCCGGCGGTGAAGACAAGCGAAGGGTCGTCTCAGGCCTGGATGACCACCACGTTCGTGCCAACAGCCACGCGCTCGTAGAGGTCGATAACGTCGTGGTTGAGCATGCGCACGCAACCGCTCGATACGGCAAGACCGATGGAATTCGGCTGGTTGGTGCCGTGGATGCGGAACATCGTGTCCCTGCCGCCGCGGTAGAGATAGAGCGCGCGGGCGCCAAGCGGATTGTTGAGGCCACCCGGCAGACCGCCGGCGTACTGGCGATTGCGCGGGTCGCGCGCGATCATATTGCCGGTCGGCGTCCAGCTCGGCCACTCGGCCTTGCGGCCGACATAGGCATTGCCACTCAGCGCGAGGCCCTCGCGGCCGACGCCAATGCCGTAACGCATCGCCTTGCCGTCGCCCAACACGTAGTAAAGGCGGCGTTCCGGGGTGTTGACGACGATGGTACCGGCCTTGTGGCTCGTCTTGTAGTCAACGACGCGGCGGCGAAGTTCAGGCTTGATCTTCTCGGGCGAAAGAGCCGCGAGCGGGAATTGCGGGTGCGGAACCGCAGCATAGTTTCGAATATCGGCACTGTACTCGGTAACCGAGCAGCCAGCCGCAAACAGCGGCAGCCCGATCAAGAAACCTCTGCGTGAAATTGCCATCCGTCCCCTCCATTCCTTTGCGGCAACTGGTAAAGACTTATGGTTAACCAAATCTTTCCAGCCGCGATAGGTTGGCGGGCCCGGATGTAGTCACATTCTCGAAAGGAAAAGGGCGCGGATTTCTCCGCGCCCTCAGACCACTGACAAACCCGCCGATTTTTTGGCGGGTTTTTCGTTTGGCGGGATGACAGAGCGCAGGGGCGCTGCCGGTGCCTGACGAAGTGAAGATAATGAAGGGGCGAGAGGGCCTCATGCCCCCGCCAGGC
>NZ_VLJG01000028.1:0-38245 GCF_007829415.1 Aminobacter sp. J44
GGTGTCTTTGGAGACGTCGCAGCCGATGAAGTTTGGGTGTAAGGTCATGGGGCCTGTTCCTGTGGTGCGAGGTCTGGGTAAGCAGCCTCGTGCAACTGTTCAGGTTCAAAGCAGCACTGCGGGAAGGGGCCAGGCCATGCCACGGTCTGCTTTCCCAAGCGGAGGCGACCAGGATSCCMKCGGCCTCCTTCCCGCAACCATTCTACACCTCAGCAAACACACAGGATCCTCGGCTCAAGGCCGAGGATGACGAGGGGGATATGTCGAAGACGATATTCTCCCGGTAGGGACTTCATGCGCCGGCTTCTATGTGCGCCAGCGATGTGTCGGCCGGACGACATGCGGGCTCGTTCAGGCTCACGCCTCTCCATCTTCGTCACCCTCGGGCTCGATCCGAGGGTCCATGCCTGAGCGCTTCAACCCCGCAGCGGTGCCGGGACAGTGCTGCCCGACCCGCACCACCTAGGCCTGGCCTACGCCGTCGCTTCGCCCGCGCTGACTTTCTCGTTGAACGACGAGAAGAACTGCGCGGCGAGCTTGCGCGACGTGGAGTCGATCAGGCGGCTGCCGAGCTGGGCGATCTTGCCGCCGACATCGGCCTTGGCCGCATAGCGCAGGATCGTCTCCGCGCCGTCTGCCTCGAGCGTCACGTCCGCGCCGCCCTTCGCGAAGCCGGCGATGCCGCCCTTGCCTTCGCCCTGGATCGTGTACGAGTTCGGCGGGTTGAGATTCACGAGCTCGACCGCGCCGTTGAACTTCGCCTTGATCGGTCCGATCTTCAGCGAGACAACGGCCGACATCTCCGTGTCGGAAGTCTTTTCAAGGCTTTCACAGCCCGGAATGCATTCCTTGAGGACCTCGACATCATTCAGTGCCTCCCACACCTTGTCGATCGATGCCGCGATACGTTCCTCACCTTCAATGACTAGCGCCATTTTACTCATCCTCCATTCTGTTAGGGTGGTAGCCCAACGGGACGCGGCCATGCAATAAGCCGCGACGATTTGCTGGCGCCCTGCGCGCAAAACCAATGGAGGCTGACGCGAATGACGCGACGCAATTCCTCGCTCGGCTTCCTCGGGCGCTTCGGCCGCTCGGAGGATCTTCGGCAGCTCGATGCGGCGCTGCGCGCTGCGGACCTGCATCCGGCGCAGGTGCCGGAGGGCGTCAAGCTTACCATCGTCAACCTGATGAAGGACCAGTGGCCGCATGAGGAGCCTCCGGCAGAGGCCTATCCGCCGGTGGGGCGCTTCTTCGCTTACTGCCTGATCGGCCCCGACCTTTTTCGCGAGGCAAATGGCGAGCAGGCGCTGACTGACGCCGAGCGGCGGCTGGAAATGGCGCTCGACCGCGAGGAAAGTTTCGATGCGCAGCTGGTGCTGCTGGCACTGCATTCGAAGCTGATCAGCCCGAAGGTCGTCGCAAAGTACGATCTGAGCGCCGAATAGCTACCAGCCCATCGCCCGGCGCGGCAGGTGGATGTTGGGATGGCGCGCGCGAAGCGCATCGTCCACTTCGCGCGGCACATGGCGCGGGAAGTGGGTGGCAAGGATGCGCCGTTTCTCCTCAATGGCGCGGGCAAGAATGTCTGGCTTGCCCTTTTCGGCCCATTGCTTCGGGCTGAAGCGGTCGGCGACGGCCGGATAAAAATACTCGGTCTGCATCAGCTGAAGCGTCTGCTCGTGGCCGAGATAGTGGCCGGGGCCGTTGAGGCAGACGTCGGCGATGACGTCGAGCGAAAGGGCTGCGTCCGAGACCTCGATGCCGCGGACGCAGCGCAGGCACTGGCCGATCATGTCGTTGTCGATGATGAGGCTTTCGAGGCAAAAGCCGAGCAGCGACGCGTGCATGCCGGCGGCCTCATAAACGAGGTTGAGACCGGACAGCCCCGCCATCGCATCGGTGATGCCCTTTTCGTAGCCGGACTGGATGTCGGGAAGTTTCGAGTCGGCCATACCGGCGGCTGAGCCACCCGGCAGGTCGTAGAATTGAGCCATCTGCGCGCAGGCGGCGGTCATCAGTGCCTGCTCGCCCGAGCCGCCGGACATGGCGCCGGTGCGAAGGTCCGAGACGAACGGCCAGGTGCCGAAGATGCAGGGATGTCCCGGCTTCAGCGCGTTGACATAGACGAGGCCGGCGAGCACCTCGGCGACCGCCTGGACGACCGCGCCGGCAATCGCCGCGGGCGCTGTCGCACCCGCCTGTCCGGCGGACAAAAGCAGGATCGGGATGCCGCCCTCGACGCAGGCTTCGAGCACGCCGCAGGCATCCTCGGCGAACTTCATCGGCGGGACGACGAAGCAGTTGGAATTGGAGACGAAGGGGCGGGCGCGAAAGTTCTCTTCGCCGCCGGCGATGGCATAGAGGATGTCGAGCGCCGGGGCGACGTTCTCGCGCACTGTGAACGAGGTGCCGACATGCTTGGTGGTGCCGGTGACGCACGCATAGAGCGTGTTGAGGTCGAGGTCGGTGGGGTCGACCATGTCGCGCGCCACCATCGGTCGCTGGAAGAAATGGATGTTGTCCATCACGTCGACGATGCGGGCGGCATCGTAGATGTCCTGCAGGAGCGACTCGCGATACTCGCGCTTCTCGACATCGACGACATGAACGGCAGCACCCGCCGTGCCGTAGTGGACGCGGCTGCCCTGCACGACCATGTCGTGCCTGGGGTCCTGGCCGCAGAGGGTGAAGTGGCGGGCGGCGTTGCGGATGGTGTCTTCCACCAGCGCGCGCGGAAAGCGGATGCGGCCATCGTTGCCGAGCTTCGCGCCGGCGCGCGTGAGCGCCTCGATGCAAGAGGGGATGGCGTTGGCGAAGCCGACGGTTTCGAGCAGCGTCAGCACGGCTTCGTGGATGCGGGCGAGGTCGCTGTCGGCGAGCGGCTTGTAGCGGCCGCCTTCGAGGCCGGGGCGCACCGGTCTCAGGTCTTCTCCCAGCGGTGCGGAGCGCATCGCGCGTCTCGCTTCACGCCCGCCGTGGCGGCGGTGAGGGGTGGCTGCATTCTCATCGAGTATGACTGACATGCAGGTCTCCTCGGCAGGGGCCGGGGAAGACTATGTGCCCCATTCGTTCGCTGGGGATGAGCCAGGAAATTGACGAAGATGATCCAGCCGACCCGGCTGGATCAACCGGTTGGCTCAGGCTGCGGCGGGACGGCGTCCGGCAGCGGTTGCAAGTTCGCGGATGCCGGGCTCGATGTGTTGCAGCGCGATCGATGAAATGCCGAGGCGGATGTAGTTCTGGTTCTGCTCCGGCTTGTCGAAGAAGCGCGCGCCCGGCTCGATCAGCACGCCGCGCGAACGGGCGACTTCGGCGAGCGCATGGGCGTTGGCGCCGCGCGGGCCTTCAAGCCAGACCGAGGTGCCGGACGGGGCGTTGGTAGCCTGCCATTCGGGGAGGTAGGCTCCGACAGCCTGAGCCAGCCGGCGGCGGCGTTCGGCAAAGGCGGTCGAAAGCCGGCGCACCAGCGCCTCATGGTGACCGAGCGACAGGAACAGCGCCACGGCGCGCTGGTTGTTCGCCGGCGGGTGGCGCAGCATGAAGCGGCGCAGCGCGCGCAGCTCGGCGACGAGCCCGGCCGAAGCGACGATGAAGCCGAGGCGAAGGCCCGGGGCCAGCGTCTTCGACAGAGAGCCGACATAGATGACGCGCCCCGAACGATCCATGCTGCGCAGCGCCTGCTGCGGCGCCTCGTCCATCAGCTGGCTGTCGTAGCCGTCCTCGATGATGATGCGGTCGTTGCGCTCGGCATCGTCCAGGAGGAAGCGGCGGCGCTCGTCGGAAAGCGCCACCATGCTCGGGCAATGATGGTTGGGCGTAACGAACACGAAGTCGCTGTCGCGCGGGATCGCGGTCGGGTCGATACCCTCGCGGTCGACCGGAACGGGTGCCACCTCAGCGCCTGCAAGGCGGAAGATCGAGCGTGCGTCCGGATAGCCCGGATTTTCCATCGCCACCTTGGTGCCCTTGCCCATCAGAAGCGTCGCCAGCATGTAGAGCGCGTTCTGGGCCCCGAGCGTGACGATGATCTCGTCCGGATTGGCGAAGATGCCGCGACGCGGCAGGAGCCGCGCCTGGATCTGCTCGATCAGCAGCGGATCGTCACGGTCGACCATGTCGGCCGCCCAGTTGCGGATCTCGAGCACGGCGAGCGCCATGCGGTTGCACTCGCGCCATTCGGCGGTCGGGAACAGCGCCGGGTCGAACTGGCCGTAGACGAACGGGTAGGACGCCTTGATCCAATTTTCCTGCTTGGTCGGCTCGGGCATGTCGGATGCAAAAACGCGCCGGCGCGCCTTCCAGTCGATCGATTCCTTTGGCGACTTGGTTGCGACCTTGCGCAGGCCTGCAGGGGCGGCGAGGATTTCCGGATTGACGAAATGGCCGCGCCGTTCGCGCGCAATGAGGAAACCCTGGTCAACCAGCTGCTGGAATGCGAGCACCACGGTGCCGCGCGCAACGCCCAGCTTTTCGGCCAGCACGCGGCAGGACGGCAGCGGCATGGATGCGGCAATCTGGCGGTCGAGAATGGCCGCGACGATGGCCTGCCTGATTTGCGCCTGCAAGGTTTGGCCCGAATCGGGCGATATCCGGAACAGGCCCGACCAAATCGCTGGATCCGTGCGCGACGACATGAACAACCCTCCCATGCTGGCCATATCTGGCTCAACACATTAAGGGCTGGCCCAACGTCTTACGCCAATCAAAAGAATTGATCGGACCAATTTGTGCCAGCGATAGATCGTTCTTGATCCATCGCCGGGGTTACCATTTTTGCGGCGCCTGCTATCGTCAGGCGCAACCTGGATCGAGGTGGAGTCACCCATGGACCGAAAGGCTTTCGACGCAGCGCTGAACGCGCTGAGGGACCATCGGAATGCCAATGTTTCTCTCGACATGCGGGCCGCCTTCGCTGCGGACCCGGCACGGTTCGAGAAGTTCTCGGCAAGGTTGGATGACCTGCTGCTCGACTATTCGAAATGCGCGGTGAGCGAGGAAACGCTGTCGCTGCTGGCAAACCTCGCTGAAGCCGCGGGCGTCGAGGCGCAGCGCGAGCGCATGTTCTCGGGCGAGAAGATCAACGTCACCGAGGGGCGCGCGGTCCTGCACACGGCGCTGCGCTGCCCGCCCGGCACGACGGTGCTGGTCGACGGCGAAAACGTCATCACGGGCGTGCACGAAGTGCTCGAGGCGATGGCGAAATTCGCGACGGGCATCCGCTCCGGCACTATCACCGGTGCGACGGGGAAGAAGATCACCGACGTCGTCAACATCGGCATTGGCGGCTCCGACCTTGGTCCGGCCATGGCGACGCTGGCGCTGGCGCCCTACCATGACGGCCCGCGCGCGCACTACGTCTCGAACGTCGATGGCGCGCACATCGCCGACACGTTGCAGACGCTCAATCCCGAAACGACGCTGTTCATCGTCGCCTCGAAGACCTTCACCACCGTCGAGACGATGACCAATGCCGAGACGGCTCGGCGCTGGATCATCGCCAAACTCGGCGAAGAGGCAGTCGCGAAGCATTTCGCGGCGGTCTCGACCGCGCTCGACAAGGTGGGCGCGTTCGGCATTCCGCAGGACCGTATCTTCGGCTTTTGGGACTGGGTCGGCGGGCGCTATTCGCTGTGGTCGGCGATCGGCCTGCCGATCATGATCGCCATCGGCGAGAAGAATTTTCGCGATTTGCTTGCCGGCGCGCATGCGATGGACGAGCATTTCCGGACGGCGCCGGTGGGCGAAAACATGCCGATGCTGTTCGGCCTCGTTGGCTTCTGGCACCGCGTCGTTTGCGGCTATCCGGCCCGCGCGGTCATTCCCTATGACCAGCGGCTGGCGCGCCTGCCGGCCTACCTGCAGCAGCTCGACATGGAGTCGAACGGCAAGGCCGTCACCCTCGACAGCAAGGCGGTCTCAACCGTCACCGGCCCGCTGGTGTGGGGCGAGCCAGGCACCAACGGCCAGCACGCCTTCTTCCAGCTGCTGCACCAGGGTACCGACATCATCCCGGTCGAGTTCCTGGTCGCCGCGCAGGGTCACCAGCCGGAGCTGCGCCATCACCATGACCTCCTCGTCGCCAATTGCCTCGCGCAGTCAGAAGCCTTGATGAAGGGCCGCACGCTCGAGGAAGCAAAGGCGCAGATGCGCGCCAAGGGCGTGGCCGAGGACGAGGTCGAAAAGATCGCGCCGCACCGCGTCTTTACTGGCAACCGCCCGTCGATGACGATCCTCTATCGCATGCTCGATCCCTACACGCTCGGCCGGCTGATTGCGCTCTACGAGCACCGCGTCTTCGTCGAGGCGCAGCTGTTTGGCATCAACGCCTTCGACCAGTGGGGCGTCGAGCTCGGCAAGGAGCTGGCGACGGGCCTCCTGCCTGTCGTGGAAGGTAAGGAAAGTGCCGCTGGCCGCGACGCCTCCACCGCCGGACTCGTGCGACACCTGCACGCGCTTGCGAAGGCGGAGTAGCCAGATTGCTCGGCATCAAGGGGATCCTGTTCGACAAGGACGGCACGCTTGTCGACTTCAACGCGACCTGGTTCGGCGTTGCCGACCAACTCGCGCTGCGCGCGGCGGGCGGCGACCGGCAGCGGGCGAACAATTTGCTCGAGATCGTCGGTTACGACTTCGACAGAAAATGCTTTCGTGCCGACTCGGTGTTCGCTGCCGGCACCAATGCCGACATCGTCGCGACCTGGTTCCCGGACCTGGACCTGCCTGCGCGGCAGAAAGTCCTCGACGATTTCGACGCCTTCACGACCAGCGAGGGCGCGGCAAATCCGGTGGAGCTGCCGGGCGTGCGCGACGCGCTGCGCCAGCTGCATTCGGTCGGCATGCGCATGGCGGTCGCCACCAATGACTCGACGCAGGGCGCCGAGCGGACCTTGTCAGCGCTGGGCATCGCCCAGCTGTTCGATGCGGCGTTCGGTTATGACGCGGTCGCCAATCCGAAGCCTGCGCCGGACACGGTGCGGGCCTTCTGCGACATGACGGGACTGAGGCCCTCGCAGCTTGCGATGGTCGGCGACAATCGTCACGACCTCGAAATGGCGAAGGCGGGCGGGGTTGGCCTTGCGGTGGGCGTGCTATCGGGCACCGGCTCGCGCGAAACGCTCGAGCCGCTGGCCGATGTCATTCTGGAATCGATCGCGGAACTGCCGGCCTATCTTGCCGGCGGCTCCTGATTATTCGAACACGATGGCTGGGGTGGCGCCCTGCGCCGCCGCCTGCTCCTGCTGGATGCGCTCATGCACCTTGCGGGCGATCTCGCGATAGACCTTCGCCTGCGCGCCTTCGGGGTTGGAAACCACGACGGGCGTTCCCGCATCCGAGGTCTCGCGGACGTCCATCGTCAGCGGCACCTCGCCAAGGAACGGCACGCCGAGGCGCTCCGCCTCGTTGCGGGCGCCGCCATGGCCAAAGATGTCGTAGCGCGCGCCGGTGTCGGGGGCGATGAAGTAGCTCATGTTCTCGACAATGCCGAGGAGCGGCACGTCGACCTTCTTGAACATGTTGAGGCCCTTGCGCGCGTCGATCAGCGCGATGTCCTGCGGCGTCGAGACGATCACGGCACCGGCCAGCGGCACCTGCTGCGCCACGGTCAGCTGCGCGTCGCCGGTTCCGGGAGGCATGTCGAGGACGAGCACGTCGAGCGGCGCCCATTCGACCTCGCGCAGGAGCTGCGACAGCGCCGACATGACCATCGGCCCGCGCCAGATCATCGGCGTCTCCTCATCGACGAGGAAGCCCATCGACATCACCTTGATGCCGTACTTTTCCATCGGCTTGAGGATGCGGCCGTCGATCGTCTCAGGCTTGCCCTTGAGGCCGAGCAGGCGCGGCATCGACGGGCCGTAAATGTCGGCGTCGAGGATACCGACCTTGAGCCCAAGCGAGGCAAGACCAAGAGCCAGGTTGACCGCAGTGGTGGATTTGCCGACGCCGCCCTTGCCCGACGCGACGGCGATGATCGCATTGACGCCCGGAACGCCACGCTTGCCCGGCTGGTGGCCGGAGGGAGCTGCCGGGGCCGCAGCGCGGGGTGCGGCCTGCGGAGCCGGGCGCGGCGGCATCGGGCGGGGCGGGGCAGCTTCCATGCCGCCGCCCTTCTTCTCTGCCGTCAGCGCCACGACAGCGCCTGCGACGCCGGGGATCTGCTTGACGACGCGCTCGGCAGCAGCGCGCAGCGGCTCAAGCTCCTGCGCACGCGCGGCCGGAACGGTGATTGAGAAGAACACCTTCCCGCTGGCGATGAAGATCTCCGACACCAACCCCTGCGAGACGATGTCTCCCTCGAAATCGGGACCCTTGATCGTCTTCAGCGCATCGAGGACGGCTTCTTTGGTAACGGACATGGCGACTGCTCTATCTGTTGACTGGGTCTGAGATAGTCCAATTCCGGGTGGGAACCAAGCGCGGCGCGAAAATGCTTTTCAGTCGCCGCTCCGAAAAAAGTCATGCACAATTGTCGGCAGGGGCCGTTTGCGCGCGTCATCATTGCATGCGCCACTTCCAGGGAAGGAGAAAACGACCATGCGCTTCATGCTGCTGATGATTCCCAAGGGCTACGAATCCGCACCGCCGGGAGTCGACCTCGATCCGGAGCGGGTCGATGCAATGATGAAGTACAATGACGAACTGCAGAAGGCGGGCATTCTCGAGGCCCTGAACGGCCTGCATCCGCCGTCATCCGGCGCGCGCGTCTCGTTCAAGGGCGGCAAGCCGTTGGTGACCGACGGTCCCTTCGCCGAGGCCAAGGAAGTGCTTGGCGGCTACTGGATCATCAACGTGAAGTCGCGCGCGGAAGCGATCGAATGGGCGACGCGCTGCCCGGCCTCGGACAACGAGGTGATCGAGGTGCGGCAGATCCAGGAGATGGAAGATTACTCCGAGCCGGTGCAGGAAATCGTTCAGCGCTATCCGGAGCTTCAGGCAAAGGGCGCCTGATCGGGCGCCAGGGCGGCAGCGGACCATCTGATCCGCTGCCGCGATACTCAATCAGGCTGCGGCGCGCAGGGTTTCGCGCATGGAGCTGAGAGCGCGGGCCCACTTGTCGAGCTCGCCCAGCATCAGCTTGGCGCCGTCCTTCATCGGGTCGGTGGCGTTGAGGCCGTCTTCGGTGAGCAGCGGGAAGACCATCGGCAGCGGAACCGTTTCCGGCAGCGGCATGACGCGCAGCGTGGTCAGAAGCTGGCGCAGCTCCTGGGCAGCGCGCAGGCCGCCGGAAATGCCGCCGTAGCTGACGATGCCGGCCGGCTTGTAGTTCCACTCAAGGCTCAGATAGCTGATCGCGTTGATCAGCGATGCAGGCGGGAAATAGTTGTATTCCGGCGTGACGAACACGTAGGCGTCGCCCGATGCAACCGAGGCCGCCCACTTCTTGGTGTGCTCATGCTGGTAGTCCTGCATGCGCGGATGCTTCGGCTCGTCGAAGACCGGAAGATTAAAGTCGGCAAGATCCACGATAACCGGCTCGAATGCGCCCTGTTCGCGTGCGACGCCCTCGAACCACTTGGCGACCTTGGGACCAACGCGGCCCGGGCGGGTGCTGCCGATGATGATATTCAGTTTCATTGCAATTCCATATTCACGAATGACCACTCGCGAATCGAGCGAGATCGGGCTTCTAAAGGGTATTCTTGGGCTAACCTCAACCCGCATTGGCGGCGGTCTGGTATGCGGGAAACGCAGGCACTATTGTCGCCGCCATGATCGACAAGCTTGAATTCTTCATCGCCCTCGCCAAAACGCAGCACTTCGGCCGCGCCGCCGAGGAACTCGGCATCACCCAGCCGACGCTTTCAGCGGCCCTGCGCCAGCTGGAGGAGCAGCTGGGCGTGATGCTGGTCAAGCGCGGCTCGCGCTTCCAGGGGCTGACGCCCGAAGGCGAGCAGGTGCTGACCTGGGCGCGGCGCATCGTCGGCGATGCGCGCACTATGAAGGAGGAGATGCGCGCTGCGCGGCATGGTCTTTCCGGCCGCCTGCGCATCGCGGCGATTCCGACGGCGCTGCCGATGGTGCCGATGCTGACGACGCCGTTTCGCGAGCGTCACCCGGGCGTGACCTTCACGGTCTTGTCGCGCACCTCGGTCGAGATCCTGTCGCTGCTTGGCAATTTCGACATCGACATCGGCATCACCTATCTCGACAACGAGCCGCTAGGGCGGGTGCTGTCGATGCCGCTCTATACCGAGCGCTACCGGCTGATCACCGCCGCCGGCAGCCCGCTCGCGGACCGGGTGCAGGTCACCTGGGCAGAGATTGCCGAACTGCCGCTTTGCCTGCTCACCCCCGACATGCAGAACCGCCGCATCATCGACCAGCATCTCGCCGCTGCCGGATCGAGCACGCGGCCGACGCTTGAATCCAACTCGATGATCGTGCTGCTCAGCCATATCCGGACGGGCAAATGGGCATCGATCATGCCGGTGCACCTTGCCGAAACCTTCGGCTTCAACGAGCCGATCCGGGCCATCCCAATCGTCGATCCCGACGCCAGCCACATGGTCGGACTTGTCGCTGCGGAACGCGAGCCGCGCCCGCCGCTGGTAGCGGCTGTCCTCGAAGAGGCGCATCGCCTGGTCGCCAGCAAGCGCTTGGTATGATTGTATACCGTTTCCGTCATCAATAGAAGTTTTCTATCAACCAACGAGACAGCTTTATTGACTTAACCGCGCGTCATCCTGAAAATGCGCATTCGGTGTGACATCGAGTGTATACAGGGAGGGCGCTGCTTGGTCTCGCAGGCGCATAGTACCGAAATCGCAACACAGACGCGCGCGATCGTCGACAGCCTGAAGTGGCTTGAAGGCCCCTTGCTGCCGATCCTGCACGAGATCCAGGAAGAATTCGGCTACGTGCCGCAGGAGTCCCTGCCGGTGATTGCCGATGCCCTCAACCTGTCCAATGCCGAAGTGCATGGCGTCGTCACCTTCTACCACGACTACCGCCGCGAGCCGGCCGGACGCCACGTCCTCAAGCTCTGCCAGGCCGAGGCCTGCCAGTCGATGGGATCCGAGAAGGTGGCCGACAAGATCAAGCGTCTGCTCGGCGTCGGCTTCCATGAAACCAGCCTCGACGGCTCCGTCACGCTCGAGCCGGTATACTGCCTCGGGCTCTGCGCCTGCGCGCCTGCCGCCATGCTGGATGGCGAGGTGATCGGCCGCGTCGATGATGAAGCCATCGACGAGATCGTTGCTGAGGTGCGCCGCTGATGACCGTGAAGATCTATATTCCGAAGGATGCGGCCGCTCTCGCGCTGGGCGCGGAAAAGGTCGCCAAGGCGGTTGCCGCCGAGATCGCGGCCCGTGGCCTCGACGCGCAGATCGTGCGCAACGGCACGCGCGGCATGATCTGGCTGGAACCGCTGGTCGAGGTGGAGACCGCTGAAGGCCGCGTCGGCTACGGCCCGGTGAAGGCTGCTGACGTTCCTTCGCTCTTCGATGCGAATTTCCTTTCTGGCGGCGCGCACCCGAGGTCGCTCGGCAAGGTCGAGGAACTGCCGTTCTTCGCGAAGCAGACGCGTTTGACCTTCGCCCGCTGCGGCGTGATCGACCCGCTCTCGCTCGACGACTATCGCGCCCATGGCGGCCTGCGCGGCCTCGAAAAGGCCGTCGCCACCACGCCGGCGCAGATCGTCCAGACCGTCACCGATTCTGGCCTGCGTGGCCGTGGCGGCGCGGGCTTCCCGACCGGCATCAAGTGGAAGACGGTTCACGATGCGGTCGCCGACCGCAAATACATCGTCTGCAACGCCGATGAGGGCGACTCGGCAACCTTCGCCGACCGCATGATCATGGAGGGCGACCCGTTCGTCCTGATCGAGGGCATGGCGATTGCCGGTATCGCGACTGGCGCGACCAAGGGCTTCGTCTACATCCGCTCCGAATATCCGCACGCGATTGCGACGATGACGAGGGCCGTCGAAATCGCACGCCGTGCCGGCATTCTTGGCACGACGGTGCTTGGTTCGCCGAACGCCTTCGACATCGAGATTCGCTCCGGCGCCGGCGCCTATGTCTGCGGCGAGGAAACGTCGCTCCTCAACAGCCTGGAAGGCAAGCGCGGCGTCGTTCGCGCCAAGCCGCCGCTGCCGGCGATCCAAGGCCTGTTCGGCAAGCCGACCGTCATCAACAACGTTATCTCGCTGGCGTCAGTCCCGGTCATCATGGACAGGGGCTCCGAGTTCTATCGCGACTTCGGCATGGGCCGTTCGCGCGGCACCATTCCGGTGCAGCTCGCCGGCAATGTCAGGAATGGCGGCCTGTTCGAGGTGGCCTTCGGCATCACGCTCGGCGAACTCGTCAACGAGATCGGCGGCGGCACGGCTTCCGGCCGTCCGGTCAAGGCGGTGCAGGTTGGCGGGCCGCTCGGTGCCTATTTCCCTGTCTCGCTGTTCGATACGCCGTTCGACTACGAAGCCTTTGCGGGCAAGGACGGCCTCATCGGTCATGCCGGCATCACCGTGTTCGACGACACCGCCGACATGCTGAAGCAGGCCCGCTTTGCCATGGAGTTCTGCGCCATCGAGAGCTGCGGCAAGTGCACTCCCTGCCGCATCGGTTCGACCCGCGGCGTCGAGACGCTCGACAAGGTCGCTGCCGGCATCGAACCGCAGAAGAACCTCGAGCTGGTTGCAGACCTCTGCAACACCATGAAGTTTGGATCCCTTTGCGCCCTTGGCGGGTTTACCCCTTACCCGGTGATGAGCGCCCTCACGCATTTCCCTGAAGATTTTGCGCCGCGCACGGTCGCGGAAGCCGCGGAATAGGAGACGTATCATGGGTCTCGTTCACGAAATCGACTACGGAACCCCGGCGTCCAAGTCGGAGAAGATGGTGACGCTTACCGTCGACGGTTTTGAAGTCACCGTCCCGGAAGGCACCTCGATCATGCGCGCTTCGATGGAAGCGGGCATCGCCATCCCGAAGCTTTGCGCGACCGACATGGTCGACGCATTCGGCTCCTGCCGCCTCTGTCTCGTCGAGATCGAGGGCCGGGCCGGCACCCCGTCCTCGTGCACCACGCCGGTTGCGCCTGGAATGGTTGTTCACACCCAGACGGGCCGGCTCAAGGACATCCGGCGCGGCGTGATGGAGCTCTACATCTCCGACCATCCGCTCGACTGCCTCACCTGCGCCGCCAATGGCGACTGCGAGCTGCAGGACATGGCGGGCGCGGTCGGCCTGCGCGACGTGCGCTACGGCTATGATGGCGACAATCACGTCTTCGCGAAGAAGCGCGATGCGCTAGAAGGCAGCGTCGCCAATGTGCGCTGGATGCCGAAGGACGAGTCCAACCCGTACTTCACCTACGATCCGTCGAAGTGCATTGTCTGCTCGCGCTGCGTGCGCGCCTGTGAGGAAGTGCAGGGCACCTTTGCGCTGACCATCGAGGGCAGGGGCTTTGACAGCCGCGTTTCGGCCGGCATGCACCAGCCGTTCCTCGAGTCCGAGTGCGTGTCCTGCGGCGCCTGCGTCCAGGCCTGCCCGACCGGTACGCTGACGGAAAAGACGGTGATCGAGATCGGCCAGCCGGAGCGCTCGGTCGTCACCACCTGCGCCTATTGCGGCGTCGGCTGCTCGTTCAAGGCCGAGATGCGCGGCGATGAGCTGGTGCGCATGGTTCCCTACAAGGACGGCAAGGCCAATCGCGGCCACTCCTGCGTCAAGGGCCGCTTCGCCTGGGGCTATGCGACCCACAAGGAGCGCATCCTCAACCCGATGATCCGCGAGAAGATCACGGATCCGTGGCGTGAGGTCACCTGGGAAGAAGCCTTCCAGCACGTCGCCAACGAGTTCCGCCGCATCCAGTACCAGTATGGCCGCGAGGCCATCGGCGGCATCACCTCGTCGCGCTGCACCAATGAGGAGACTTACCTCGTCCAGAAGCTGATCCGTCAGGGCTTCCGCAACAACAACGTCGACACCTGCGCCCGCGTCTGCCACTCGCCGACCGGCTACGGCCTCGGCCAGGCCTTCGGCACTTCGGCCGGCACGCAGGACTTCGACTCGGTCGAGCATTCCGACGTCATCATGGTGATCGGCGCCAACCCGGCCGCCGCGCACCCGGTGTTCGCCTCGCGGATGCGCAAGCGCCTGCGCAAGGGCGCGAAGCTGATCGTCATCGACCCGCGCCGCACCGAGATGGTGAAGGCGCCGCATGTCGAGGCGGAATATCACCTCGCACTTCGCCCGGGCACCAACGTCGCGATCGTCACCTCGCTCGCACACGTCATCGTCACCGAAGGTCTCTTCAACGAAGCCTTCATCCGCGAGCGCTGCGACTGGTCCGAGTTCGAGGACTATGCCGAGTTCGTCTCTGATCCGCGCCACAGCCCGGAAGAGGTCGAGAAGCTGACCGGCGTTCCGGCCGAGACGATCCGCGGCGCGGCTCGCCTCTACGCCACCGGCGGCAACGGCGCGATCTACTATGGCCTCGGCGTCACCGAGCACAGCCAGGGCTCGACCACCGTCATGGGCATCGCCAACCTTGCGATGCTGACCGGCAATATCGGCCGCCCGGGCGTCGGCGTGAACCCGCTGCGCGGCCAGAACAACGTGCAGGGCTCGTGCGACATGGGCTCGTTCCCGCACGAGTTCCCGGGCTACCGGCACGTGTCGACCGACGCGGTGCGCGAGACGTTCGAGAAGCTGTGGGGCGTCGAGCTTTCGGCAGAGCCGGGCCTGCGCATCCCGAACATGCTCGATGCCGCCGTCGAGGGCACCTTCAAGGGCATCTACATCCAGGGCGAGGACATCCTGCAGTCCGATCCGGACACCAAGCATGTCTCCGCTGGCCTTGCGGCGATGGAGTGCGTCGTTGTGCACGACCTCTTCCTCAACGAGACCGCTCGCTACGCCCACGTCTTCCTGCCGGGTTCGACCTTCCTCGAGAAGGACGGGACCTTCACCAATGCCGAGCGCCGCATCAACCGCGTGCGCAAGGTGATGGCGCCGAAGAACGGCTATGCCGACTGGGAAGTGACGCAGAAGCTCGCGCAGGCGATGGGCCTGAACTGGAATTACACCCATCCGTCCGATGTCATGGACGAGATTGCCGCAACGACCCCGTCCTTCGCCAAGGTGTCCTACGACTATCTCGAGAAGATGGGCTCGGTGCAGTGGCCGTGCAATGAGGCAGCGCCCGAGGGCACGCCGATCGTTCACGTCAACGGCTTCGTGCGCGGCAAGGGCAAGTTCATCCGCACCGAATATGTGGCGACCGACGAAAAGACCGGCCCGCGCTTCCCGCTGCTGCTGACGACCGGCCGCATCCTGTCGCAGTACAATGTCGGCGCGCAGACCCGTCGCACCGAGAATGTCGTCTGGCACGACGAGGACCTGCTGGAGATCCACCCGCACGACGCCGAGCAGCGCGGCATTCGCGACGGCGACTTTGTGCGCCTGACGAGCCGCGCGGGCGAGACGACGCTGCGGGCGCAGATCACCGATCGCGTGGCGCCGGGCGTGGTCTACACCACCTTCCACCACCCGGACACGCAGGCCAACGTCATCACCACCGACTTCTCGGACTGGGCGACCAACTGCCCGGAATACAAGGTGACGGCGGTGCAGGTGGCTCCTTCCAACGGCCCGAGCGACTGGCAGCGCGAGTACCAGGAACTCAGCCGCCAGACGCGCCGGATCGCCTCGCTGGAGGCGGCGGAGTAGGAATGCCGGCTCCCCTCGTCCTCAGGGGAGAGGAAGCGCGCCCGCCCCGGCGCGCTTCCCCGGCTTCACGCGGGAGGCGCGACCGCGCAACTCGTGCTAGGCTGGGAAAGGCATTCCTGTTGGAGCAAGCAGCATGAACCGTCCGCCCGTCACGTCTACTTCGAGGCTTACCCGCCGCGCCGACGGCATCCGGACGGCTGACCGCAACGTGCCGGAGGAGACGCCGGTCGCGCTCTCCTATGCCGGCACCACCCATGCGGTGATGATGGCAAGCCCCTCAGACCTCCACGACTTCGCGCTCGGCTTCTCTTTGACGGAAGGCATCATCGCCTCGCCGGAGGAGATCGAGGAGATTACGGTCGAGGACGTCGGCGAAGGCGTCGATATCCAGATCCGGCTGAAGGATCAGGCGAACACGCGCTTTCAGGCGCGCCGCCGCCGCCTTGCGGGGCCCGTCGGCTGCGGCCTTTGCGGTATCGAGTCGATCGACGAGGCGATGCGCGCGGTCTGCGAGGTGAAAACCTCGCCGCTGACGCTGACGCCCGACCAGATCGTCGAGGCCGTGCGGCTTTTGTCCGAACAGCAGCCATTCCACCGCCAGACCGGCGCGGTGCATGCCGCGGGGTTCTACGTGCCCGGCAAGGGCATCGTGGCCGCCCGCGAGGATGTCGGCCGCCACAACGCGCTCGACAAGCTGGCCGGCGCGCTGGCGAAGGCTGGCGTTGCCGGATCGTCCGGCGCGGTGGTCGTTACCTCGCGCGTCTCGGTCGAGATGGTGCAGAAGACGGCGGCCATCGGCGCGCCCTTCATTCTTGCCGTATCGGCGCCGACCGCGCTTGCCATCCGCACGGCGGACGCCGCCGGCATGACGCTCGTCGCGCTGGTGCGCGGCGAGGATTTCGACGTTTTCACCCATTCGCATCGCATTTCAGACGGAGCCATCCGCCATGTCGCATGACGCCGCACACAGTTCGCATGCCAAGCTGATCCGCATGGCCAACCAGATCGGCACCTTTTTTGAGTCGAAGACCAACCGCGCCGAGGGCGTGGCCGGGGTTGCCGAACACATCAACAAGTTCTGGGAGCCGCGGATGCGCCGCCACCTGTTCGAGGTGCTCGACGCGGGCGGCGAGGGGCTGAAGCCGATCGTGCTCGAGGCGGCACCCTCCATCAAGCGCCCCGCGCCGGCCGATAAGGTCGCGTAGGGGCGGTGAGCTCGGAGAGGGTCTGCTACCCGAGGCGCCATATGCGCGTGCACGCGTAGTGGTCCCCACATTCCTGCACCGCTGCGGGGCTGAAGCGTTCAGGCATGGACCCTCGGGTTAAGCCCGAGGGTGACGAGGTGGGGATGTTGATGCCTGGTGGACGGATGCGCCTCCGCCCCCTCGGATCCTAGCCTCCCAATAGGCGCAGGCTTTTCAATCTTCGTCATCCTCGGCCTTGAGCCGAGGATCCATGCCGGAACGGTGACGTCGTGCTGCGGTGGCGGCTGAGCACAGGATCCGTCTGAAGGTTAACCGGACCGCTGTGTTCCGGATAAGCGCTTCAACGGGTAGCAGCAGTTCTGCACCGCTGCGGGGCTGAAGCGTTCAGGCATGGACCCTCGGGTCAAGCCCGAGGGTGACGAGTTGGGGATGTTGACGCCTGGCCGACAGACGCCCCTCGGCCCCCTTGGTTCTTGGCCTCCCAATAGGCGCAGGCTTCTCAATCTTCGTCATCCTCGGCCTTGAGCCGAGGATCCATGCCGGAACGGTGACCTGCTGCGGTGGCGGCTGAGCACAGGGCTCGTCTGAGGGTGACCCGGACCACGGTGTCGGGATAAGCGCTTCAATCTTGCGCCGAGCAGATCGACGCCGCTTTGCCGCAACCGTGGCTCTCTACGAGCCCCCTCCGGCGCTTCGCGCCACCTCCCCCGCGTTGCAGGGGAGGATCCCCGGCGTGCCGGTGGAGAGGGGTGTGTTTTCCTGAGCAAAGGTTGGGAACGCAGGCGTACAACCTCGACCGCCCAGGATGAGGCGACCCGACAGGACCCGGTTGGCAGGGTTATTGCCGGACTCGAATGAGTGCGCGTCGACGCCGCTTCAAAAGAAATACGCAGGTCCGATGAAGTCCGCGACCCGCGGATCCTCCCCCACTTGTGGGGGAGGGAGACCATGCGAAGCATGGTGGAGGGGGCGCTGGAAAAGCACCGCCTCAGCCTGCCTAAGCGCTACCTCAGCTCCCTGCGCAAGATCTTGCCGACATTCGTCTTCGGCAGCTCGGTGCGGAATTCGACCTTGCGCGGGCGCTTGTAGTTGGTGAGCTTGTCGCGGCAGAAGTCGATGATCTCCTGCTCGGTGAGCGCCGGATCCTTCTTGACGACGAACACCTTCGGCACTTCGCCCGATTTCTCGTCTGGCACGCCGATGGCGGCGACTTCGAGCACGCCGGGGTGCATCGCCACCACTTCCTCGATCTCGTTCGGATAGACGTTGAAGCCCGAGACGAGGATCATGTCCTTCTTGCGGTCGACGATCTTGATGTAGCCGCGCTCGTCCATGAACCCCATGTCGCCGGAGCGGAAGAAGCCGTCGGCGGTGAACACCTTGGCCGTCTCGTCCGGGCGGTTCCAGTAGCCCTGCATTACCTGCGGGCCGCGGATCAGGAGCTCGCCCACCTCGCCGAGCGGCATGTCGTTGCCGTGCTCGTCGCGGATGGCGACCTCGGTCGAGGGCAGCGGCAGGSCGRTCGTGCCGGTAAACTCGTCGGCGTCGAAGCGGTTGGCGGTCACCACGGGTGAGGTCTCGGAGAGGCCGTAGCCCTCGGCGATGATGTTGCCGGTCACCTCGCGCCAGCGGTCGGCTACCGGCTTCTGCACCGACATGCCGCCGCCGAAGGTGAGCAGCAGCGACTTGAAGTCGAGCTTGCGGAATTCCTCGTTGTTGAGCAGCGCGTTGAACAGCGTGTTGAGGCCGGGGAAGAAGTTGATCTGATACTTCTTCAGTTCCTTGACGAAGCCGGGAATGTCGCGCGGGTTGGCGATCAGGATGTTGTGGCCGCCGAGCCGCATGCCCATGAACGCGTTCACCGTGAGCGCGTAGATGTGATAGAGCGGCAGCGCGCAGACCAGTGTCAGCTGGCGCGGGCGCGGACGCTTTTGGTAGGCGGTCTCAAGCCACAATTCGGTCTGCAGCACGTTGGCGAGGATGTTGCGATGGAGCAGCGTCGCGCCCTTGGAAACGCCGGTGGTGCCGCCGGTGTACTGCAGGAACGCGACGTCGTCCTGGGTCACTTCGACCTTGCGGAAGCTGCGGGTCTTGCCCTGTTTCAGCGCGTCCTTGAAGCTGATGTAGTCCAGCAGCTGCCAGGCCGGGACCATCTTGCGCACGCGGCGCACGATGAAGTTCACCAGCGGGCCCTTGACCCCCAGCATGTCGCCCATCGAGGCGACGATGATGTGCTTGAGCTTCGTCTTGTCGACCACCGCCTGCAGGGTGGCGGCGAAATTCTCGAGGATGACGATTGCTTCGGCGCCGGAGTCGTTCAGTTGGTGCTCGAGCTCGCGCGGCGTGTAGAGCGGGTTGACGTTGACGACGACATAGCCCGCCCGCAGCGCCGCCATCAGCGCGACCGGGTACTGCAGGATGTTCGGCATCATCAGCGCGATGCGCGCGCCCTTTTCAAGCCCGCGCGACTGCAGGAAGGCGGCAAGGTGTTCCGATGCCTTTTCGAGGTCGGCGTAGCTCAGCTCCTTGCCCATCGAGATGAAGGCGGGGCGGTTGGCATAGGTGCTGCAGGCCTTCAGCATCATGTCGCCGAGCGACTTGTCGGTGATGGTGCCGATCTCCGGCGGCACGATCTCCGGATAGCTCGCCAGCCACGGCTGGGAGGCGGCGGTGAGAACGTCCTCGCTGGCCGTGCGATCGGCCTTCTTCGCGCTGGCCGATTCGCCGTTGGCGGCTGTGGCTTCCTTGGCAGGAGCAGCCTTCGCCTTGCTCTTCGAAGCGGTCTTGGTGGCTGCTTGCTTCTTCGGCGCTTCCGCCTTCTTCGCGGTGGCGGAAGGTTTCCTGGCTTTCGAGGCGGTAACCTTCTTCTCCGCCGCGGGCGCGCTATCGGCTGGGGCCGCAGTCTTGGGCTCCGCAGCCGTCTCGGCCTTCGCCTTCACGGCCTTCTTCGGCGCGGCAGCATCCTTCCTGGCAGCCGTCTTCTTCGGCTTGCTCTCCGCTGCAATCTCGGCTGGAGCAGGTGCGGCAGTCTCGGCAACTTTCGCCTTGGCGGAGGCGGCCCGCTTCGTTGCAGTCTTTGCGGGCGCAGCCTTCTCAGGTGCAGTCTTTTTGCCTTCCGCTGCGGCATCTTTTGCCGCCGCGGGCTTCTTTGCCGGTGTACGTGCCAAATTTTCCTCCCCAGGGCCCAACGTGTTTCCGTGCTTTTCGCACTGGTTCGACGTGGGATTATTTATGGCCATGCGGGCCGCGGGACACAAGTCCTCCCACTACTGTCCGTAACCCGCATGAGACTTCAGAAATTCTTTCTCGGCCTCGGTGTTTTCGCGCGCAAGGATGCGGTTGCGATGCGGGAAGCGGCCGAACTTCGCGATGATGTCGCGGTGCTCGATCGCGTATTTCAGCCCTTCCTCGTTGGGCAGTGAACGGAACAGGTCGACGCAGCGCTCCTGGTCGGCCGCGACCTCGGAATGCATGAACGGCATGTAGAGGAAGCCGCGTGCGTCGTCGTCGAGTTCGATGTCGAACTTGTGGTCGAGAGCGCGCCGCGCGATGGCAAGCGCCAGGTCGTCCGTGCCGAACGCGGCAGGGGTGCTGCGGAACATGTTCCGGGGGAACTGGTCGAACACGATCACGGCCGCGAGCGCGGTTTTCGCGTCGCTGATGTTCTTGGCCTCAAGTTCGACCTTGAACCGTTCATAGAGCGCCAGGAACCGGTTGCGGATCTTCTCGTCCAGTTCCGTGCCGCCCTCGAACCAATCCTTGCGGGTCAGCTCCTTGAACCAGAAGTCCAGAACGTCCCCGACCCAAGCCTCTGCCATATACAGCTCCCCTAGCGTTGCTTACTCTACCTTCGAAATGTCCGGCACCGCATTGAGCAGCATACGCGTGTAATCTGCCTGCGGGTTGTCGAAAATCGTGTCGACCGGACCCTGTTCCACAAGCACGCCGCTGTGCATGACGCCAACATCGTCGGCCATCTGCCGCACCACGGCGAGGTTGTGGCTAATCAGCAGATAGGTAAGCCCGTACTCGTCTTGAAGGTCTCGCATCAAATCGAGCACCTGCGCCTGCACCGAAACGTCGAGCGCGGAGGTCGGCTCGTCGCAGACGATGAACTCCGGCTGGCTCGACAGCGCGCGGGCAATCGCGATGCGCTGGCGCTGGCCGCCCGAGAATTCGTGCGGGTACTTGCGCATCGAGATCGGGTCGAGGCGCACACGCTGGAGAAGGTCGGCGACCCGGTCCTCGGCTTCGCTGCGGCTCGAGACCAGCTTGAGCGCCCGCATCGGCTCGGCGATGATGTCGCCGACGCGCCAGCGCGGATTGAGGCTGGCGTAGGGATCCTGGAAGATCATCTGCACCATCTGCCGCCGTTCCTGGCTGAGGCCACGGGCGATGTCCTCACCCTGGAGCAGCACGTTGCCGGAGGTCGGCTTGATGAGGCCGACGAGCATGCGCGCGCAGGTCGACTTGCCGGAGCCGGACTCGCCGACGAGGCCGTAGGTCGAACCCTTGCGGATGTCGAAGGACACGTCCCGCACCGCATGCACGACGTTGCGCTTCGAGCCCTTGATCAGGCGGTCGAAGAAGCCGGGCGAGAGGTCGAAGTCGCGCGTGAGGTTCTTCACCTCGACCAGCGGCTTCGGCGACACGGGTACCTCGTGGCGGCGCGTCCCGTCCTTGATCGACGGGATCGCCTTGATGAGGCGGATCGTATAATCCTCCTTCGGGCGCTTGATGATGTCGCCGACCGAGCCGGTCTCGACGATCTTGCCCTTGTTCATCACGATCATGCGCGAGGCGGTCTCGGCGATGACGCCCATGTCGTGCGTGACGAGCATGACGGCCGCGCCGCGGCTCTCGCAGAGTTTCTTCAGCACCTTGATGATCTGCGCCTGCACCGACACGTCGAGGGCCGAGGTCGGTTCGTCGGCGATGATCAGCTCAGGCTCGGCGGCTAGGGCGAGCGCGATGACGACGCGCTGGCGCATACCGCCCGAGAACTGGTGCGGGTAGCTGTCGATGCGCGTTTCGGGGTTAGGAATGCCAGCTTCGGCAAGAAGCTCAATCGCGCGCTGGCGCGCCTGCGCCTCGTTGAGCGGCAGATGGCGGCGGATCGTCTCGATCAGCTGCTGCCCGATCGTGTAGAGCGGATTGAGCGACGTCAGCGGGTCCTGGAAGACCATGCCGATGCGCTTGCCGCGCAGGCTGCTCATCTCCTCGGGCGGCAGATTGTCGATGCGGCAGCCCTTCAGATAGATCTCGCCCCTGGCGATGCGGCCGGGCGGTTCGATCAGGCCGATGATGGCCGCACCCGTCATCGATTTGCCGGCGCCGGACTCGCCGACAACGCCCAGAATCTCACCCGGCATAATGTCGAACGACACCCCGTCGACGGCCGTGAACAGCCCGCGGCGAAGCGGGAACTCAACCACGAGGTTGCGTACGGAAATGATCGGCTCGGTCATCAGCGCAGCCTCGGATTCAGTGCATCACGGAGCCAGTCGCCGAGAAGGTTCACGGCAAGGGCAAGCAGGACGAGGGTGATGGCGGGGAAGAACAGGATCCACCATTCGCCGGAGAACAGGAACTGCTGACCGATGCGGATCAACGTTCCGAGGGAAGGCTGGGTTGGCGGAACGCCGACGCCGAGGAACGACAGCGTCGCCTCCTCGATGATGGCGAGCGCAAGGCCAATGGTGGCGATGACCAGCACAGGCGCCATCACGTTCGGCAGCACGTGGCGGACGAGGATGCGCAGCGGATGCACGCCGATCAGCTTGGCGGCCGAGACGTAGTCCTTTTGCCTCTCGACCATGGTCGCGCCGCGCACGGTGCGGGCAAACTGCGCCCAGTTGGCAAGGCCGATCGCGACGATCAGCACCCACACCGCCATGCCTTCCTGCTTGCTCGGGGGGATGATGCCACGGGCTATGCCGAAGATCAGCAGCGCGATCAGGATCGCCGGGAAGGAGAGCTGGATGTCGGCGATGCGCATGATGATCGCGTCGGTGGTGCCGCCGCGATAGCCGGCGAGCAGGCCGAGCGAAATGCCCATCGCCATGGCAAACAGGGTGGCCAGAAAGCCGACGAACAGCGAGATGCGGCTGCCGTAGAGGATGGTCGAGAGAACGTCGCGGCCCTGATGATCGCTGCCGAGCACGAAATAATTGCCCATCATCGATTCAGAGTTGGGCGGGGTGAAGCCGTCCATCAGGTTGAGGCTCGCCGGATTGAACGGGTCGTACGGCGCGATCCAGGGCGCCAGCAGCGCGGCGAGGATCAGGATGAACGTCACGAGTGCCGCAACGATGGTGACGGGAGAGCGCCGGAACGAGAAGAAGACGTCGGAGTCCCAGATACGCTGGAACCGCGTCCGCGGCTTCTGCGCGGCGGTGCTGTTGTTGGTCGAGCTCATGGTTGCTTACCTCCGCCCCGAGCCGATGCGAAGCCGCGGGTCGACGGCGAAATAGAGGATGTCGACGATCAGGTTGATGACGACGAAGACAAAGGCGATGAACATCAGGTAGGCCGCCATCACCGGCACGTCGACGACCTGCACGGAGTTGATGAACAGCGAGCCGACACCCGGCCACTGGAACACGGTCTCGGTGACAATCGAAAAGGCAATGACCGAACCGAGCTGCAGGCCGGTGATGGTGATGACCGGCACCATCGTGTTCTTCAGCGCATGGCCGAAGTTGATCGCCCGGTTGGACAGGCCGCGCGCGCGGGCAAAACGGATGTAGTCCTGCCGCAACACCTCCAGCATCTCGGCGCGAACCAGGCGCATGATAAGGGTGAGCTGGAACAGCGACAGGGTGATCGCCGGAAGGATCAGCGAGCGGATGCCGGTGCTGGTCAGCAGGCCGGTGTCCCAGCTGCCGATCCTGACCACGTCACCGCGCCCGAACGAGGGCAGCCACTGCAATTCGACCGCGAAGACGTAAATCAGGCCGATGCCGATCAGGAAGGTCGGCAGCGACACGCCCACGAGCGACAGGGTCATGATGAGGCCGGCGGCGAAGCTGCGCGGCTTGAGCGCGGTGAAGACGCCAAGGGAGAGGCCGAAGACAAGGGCGATGATTGCCGACGCGAAGGCCAGCTCGATCGTCGCCGGCAGGCGGCTGAGGATCAGTTCGCTGACCGGCTGTTGCAGCCGGTAGGAGATGCCGAACTCGCCCTGCACAGCATTGGCGATGAAGCGGCCGAACTGGACGTAGAAGGGATCGTTCAGGCCGAGCCTTTCACGAAGCTCCTCGAAGTCCTGGAGGCGCGAGTCCTGTCCGAGCAGCGAAGCGACGGGGTCGCCCACATATCGGAACAGCATGAATGCGATCAGCGCGACGACAGCCATCACGACGATGGACTGTGCGAGCCGTCTCAGAATGAAGGCGAGCATGGCTACTTTCCCCGCAGTGGCATCTTCAACGGAATATTCCGGAGGTCGACGCACGGCTGCACGACGAAACCTCGAAGGCCGAGGCAGGAAAGCCGTGAAGCTGGTGTTCGGGTCTTAAACTAATGCAGCCCGCGACGGTTGCTGCCGTCGCGAGCTGCTGATGGGTTACGGTTACTTGTTGACGGTGACTTCGTACATGCGCGGCTGGTTCTCCGGGTGAACCGCCAGCGAGAACTTGTCCTTCATCGCGTAGGCGAGCACCTGGACGTGGATCGGCAGGAGGACGCGGTCTTCCTGAACCTTCTTCCAGATCTCCGCGATGGTGGCGTTACGCTTGTCGAGGTCGATCTCTGTCGCCAGCGACTCGATCTGCTTGTCCAGCTCCGGATTGGTGTAGCCGCTCGGGTTGTAGGCGCCGAAGTGGCCGGCCTTGGTGTGGATCAGGTCGTTGAAGGTGTAGGCCGAGTCGAAGGTCGGGACACCCCAGCCGAGCAGGTAGAAGTCGGTCTCGGAGTTCTGGATCAGCGGCGAGTGCTGGGCAATCGGACGCGATGCCAGCGTCACCTTGATGCCGATCTGGCCGAGCATGCCGACGACGGCCTGGCTGATAGCCTCGTCGTTGACGTAGCGGTTGTTCGGCGTGTCGAGCGTGATCGAGAAGCCATCCGGATAGCCGGCTTCGGCGAGCAGTTCCTTGGCGCGGGCAACGTCAGCCTTTTCCGGATAGGCCGCGAGCTCGGGCGTCCAGCCGTTGACGAAAGGCGGGTTGGCAACGCCGGTCGGGATCGACTGGCCGCGCATCACGACCTTCTGGATCGCGTTGCGGTCGATCGCCAGATGCATCGCCTCGCGTACGCGCGGGTCGTTGATCGGGTTCTTGTCCGTGACGTTCGACGACTTCAGCGGCGCGTCGCCGAAGCGATAGCCGAAGTAGATGAAACGGTTTTCAGGGCCGGTCTCGACGTTGATGCCAGCGGTATTGGCGAGGCGTTCGACGTCCTGCACCGGAACGTCCTGGACGAGGTCGACCTCACCCGAAAGAAGCGCTGCGACGCGGGTCGCGTTGTCGGCGATCGGCAGGTAGATGATCTCGGTGATGTCCGGCTTCTTCTCGGCCCAGTGGTTCGCGTTGATCTTGAGGACCGAACGGACGTCCGGATCGCGGGATTCGAGAATGTACGGGCCGGTGCCGTTGGTGTTGCGGACGGCGTAGTTGTCGTCGGTCGAGCCAGCCTGCTGCACCTCGACCGCGTTGTTCTTCTCCGTCCAGCCCTTGTCCATGATGAAGGTGTTGGTCAGGTTGTTCGGATAGAGCGGCGACGGGCCGGTCATCTTCACCTCGACGGTGTAGTCGTCGACGGCGGTGACGCTCTCGACTGCCGAATGCAGCTGCTTCAGGTTCGACTTCTCGGAGCGGGCGCGGTCGAGCGAGAACACGACGTCCTCGGCAGTGAAGTCGGAACCGTCGTGGAACTTGACGCCTTCGCGGATCTTGAAGACCCAGACCGTCGGGTCGTCTTCCTTCACCTTCCATTCCGTAGCCAGGCGCGGCTGGAGGCTGCCTTCGACGTCACGATCGACGAGGGTCTCGTAGATGTGATGGACGAAAGTGTGGGTGGTACCCTGGTTCTGCGAGTGCGGGTCCAGTGTCAGTGCGTCCGAATTCCGCGCCCAGCGGATCGTTTCGGCCGACGCAGGCATGACTGCCAGGCCGAGGGCGAGTACGCTCGCGGTAATCAGAAGTTTACGCATGATAACTCCCAAGCAATTTGTTCTTTTAGGTTCTCCGCGGCCGGTCTACGCCAGGCTACGATTGGCAATAGCTTATGGGAGCCCTCCAGGTTTTGGAAGGGTTGTTTATAACCTGTAGTCTCACGACGGCAGATGTGTCGTAAAATGCTGTTTTCAAATGACTTTCGCACGGGCATCTCTGCGTCTGTAATGCCCGTTGCGCGGCGGTGTTTTCGCTGCGTCAACTTCGCTCTGCTGGGCTCAGTAGTCAGGATGACAATAACAGCCGTCGCGTGCGCCGCTTTGATTCAGCGCAACCGCAACTTTTATTGGAGAAGACCTTTGCGCAGGCTCAGTAGCCGGCGGAGATGTCCACGAGGTGGAGCAGGGGCTCGCCGCGCTCGAACCGCGCGATCTGTTCGAGGATCAGCGGTCCGAGGTGGCGCGGGTCGGACGATGCCGCGGCATGTGGCGTGATGAACACGCGCGGATGGTTCCACAGCGCGCTGTTCTCGGGCAGCGGCTCGACCTCGAACACGTCGAGGCTCGCTTCCTTGAGCGTGCCGTCCTCAAGCGCGCGAAGGATGTCGGCTTCCTTCTGCAGCTTGCCGCGCCCGGCGTTGATGAGGGAGGCGCCGCCAAGGGCGTTGTCGCGGCGAAGGCCGCGCAGCAGCTCGTAGTCGATAATGCCTTCGGTGGCCGGCGTATGCGGCAGCAGGACGACGAGGATGTCGGTGGCGGCAAGGAAGTCGCGCAGGCCATCCTGGCCCGCAAAGCAGTTGACGCCCTCGACCGACTTAGGTGTGCGCGTCCAGCCGTTGACGGTGAAGCCGAGGCCAAGCAGCGCCTTAGCCGCGGCACTGCCGAGTTCGCCAAGGCCCATGATGCCGACGCTGACTTCCGCCGTGGTCGGCTGGTTCGGTTCGAACCAGACCTTTTCCGCCTGCTGGGCACGATAGGTTGAGCCCTGCCGGTGATGGTCCATCACCCGCCAGGTGACGTACTCGACCATGTGGCGGGTCAGGTTCTCCTGAACGATGCGCGCGACAGGCACGTCGGGAAGGTCCGGGTCGGTGAGGATATGGTCAACGCCGGCGCCGAGCGAGAAGATCGCCTTCAGGTTCGGAAACTGCTTCAGGCTGCCGTGCGGGTGCTTCCACACCACCGCGTATTCGACGGTGGGGTCGGCTGGGCCGTCCGGCTCGCTGATGACTTCATGGTCGCCCGCAAGCAGGCGCACCCATTGCGAAGGGTCCCATCCCGTGACCGAAACAAGGATGCGGCCGCGCGCAGAACTGCTCATGAAAATCCCCCCGGAAATTACTGGCTGACGACGCCCTCGGGCGCGGTCTTGATGTCGAATGCGGCAGCGATCAGCGCCCTGGTGTAGTCGGTCTGCGGCCGCTCGAAGATCTGCTCGACCGGACCGTGCTCGACCACCTTGCCGTTGCGCATGACGATGACGTGGTTCGACAGGGCGCGCACGACCTTGAGGTCGTGGCTGATGAAGAGATAGGCGAGGCGGTGCTTGGCCTGCAGGTCGCGCAAAAGGTCGACCACCTGCGCCTGCACGCTCATGTCGAGCGCGGAGGTCGGCTCGTCGAGCATGACGAAGCGCGGCTTTAGCACCATGGCGCGGGCGATCGCGATGCGCTGGCGCTGGCCGCCGGAGAACTCGTGCGGGTAGCGGAAGCGGGTCGCCGGGTCGAGGCCGACTTCCTTGAGTACATCCACCACCATCGCGTCGCGTTCGTCACGGCTGAGCTGCGGCTGGTGGATCTTCAGGCCTTCCTCGATGATCTCCGACACCGACATGCGCGGGCTGAGCGAGCCGAACGGGTCCTGGAAGACGATCTGCATCTCGCGGCGCAGCGGCCGCATCTGCTTGAAGGTGTAGCGGTCGATTTCCCTGTCGCCGAGACGGATGTGGCCTTCGGAGGAAATCATGCGGGAAAGCGCGAGGCCGAGCGTCGTCTTGCCCGAGCCGGACTCGCCGACGACGCCGACCGTCTGGCCCGCCTTCACCTCGATGTCGATGCCGTCGACCGCCTTCACGTGATCAACCGTCTTGCGGAAGAATCCCTGCTTGATCGGGAACCAGACCCTGATGTCCTTGCCGGTCAGCACCGTCTCGGCGTTCGGGTCGGGGTTCGGCGCGCGGCCCTTCGGCTCGGCGGCGAGCAGGTGGCGGGTGTATTCGTGCTGCGGGTTGGCAAAGATCTCGCGGGTTGGGCCCGTCTCGACGATCTTGCCCTTCGTCATCACGCAGACCCGGTCGGCGATGCGGCGCACGATGCCGAGGTCGTGGGTGATGAACAGCATCGACATGTTGTTCTTCTTCTTGAGCGAGGCAAGCAGCTCGAGAATCTGCGCCTGCACCGTGACGTCGAGCGCGGTGGTCGGCTCATCGGCGATCAGCAGTTCCGGCTCGTTGGCAAGCGCCATCGCGATCATCACGCGTTGGCGTTGACCGCCTGAAAGCTGGTGCGGATAGGCGGAGAGGCGCTTTTCCGGCTCACGGATGCCGACCTCGTTGAGGAGTTCGAGCGTACGCGCGCGGGCGGCCGCGTCGCCCATGCCGCGATGCAGCTTGAGGATCTCGCCGATCTGCTGCTCGATCGTGTGCAGCGGATTGAGCGAGGTCATCGGCTCCTGGAAGATCATGGTGATCTTGTTGCCGCGCACCTTGCGCAATTCGCGCTCGTTCTTCGCGAGCAGGTCTTCGCCGTTGAAGATGATCTTGCCCGACGGATGGCTCGCGGCAGGGTAGGGCAAGAGCTTCAGCACCGAGAGCGCCGACACCGACTTGCCCGAACCGGATTCGCCGACGAGCGCGACCGTCTCGCCCTTGCCGACGTCGAACGAGATGTGGTCGACGGCAATCGATTCCCTGCCGCCCTGCGTGAAGGCCACGGAAAGGTCGCGGACGGAAAGGAGGGGCTGCTGCTGGCTCATCTGAAGGTCTTCCGCGGGTCGAAGGCGTCGCGCGTGGCTTCGCCGATGAAGATCAGCAGCGACAGCATGATCGACAGCGTCAGGAAGCCGGTGATGCCGAGCCACGGCGCGTTGAGGTTGCGCTGGCCCTGCCGCAAGAGTTCGCCCAGCGAGGCCGAGCCGGGCGGCAGGCCGAAGCCGAGGAAGTCGAGCGAGGTCAGCGTCGTAATCGAGCCATTGAGGATGAACGGCAGGAAGGTCAGCGTTGCCACCATCGCGTTGGGCAAGAGGTGGCGGAACATGATCGTCCGGTTGGATACGCCGAGCGCGCGCGCAGCGTTGACGTATTCGAAGTTGCGGGCGCGCAGGAATTCGGCGCGGACCACGCCGACGAAGGCGACCCACGAGAACAGCAGCATGATGCCGAGCAGGATGAAGAAGCCCGGCGGCAGAACCGCGGCGATGATGAGGATGAGGTAGAGGACCGGGATCGACGACCAGATCTCGATGACGCGCTGGAAGATGAGGTCGGTCCAGCCGCCGAAATAGCCCTGCACCGCGCCGGCCGAAATGCCGATGACGGCCGAGGCAAGCGTCAGGATCAGGCCGAACAGGACGGAGATGCGGAAGCCGTAGATGACGCGGGCGAGCACGTCGCGCGCCTGATCGTCGGTGCCAAGCCAGTTCCAGTTGCCGACGATGCAGTTGGGATCGTCGACGCCTTCATAGTAGCGCTGGCAGCGGGTTTCCTGGTCGTAGAGCCACGACGGCTTCGAGGGCGCGGCTTCCGGAATGTCGTTGTTGACCGTGCGGTAGGAGTAGCGGATCGGCGGCCAGACGGTCCAGCCATTGGCGTCGATCTCCTCCTGGATCACGGGATCGCGGTAGTCGGTGACGGCGAGGAAGCCGCCGAACTTTTCCTCCGGGTAATCGATCAGCACCGGGAACAGGATCTCGCCCTTGTAGGAGGCGATGATCGGCTTGTCGTTGGCGATGAACTCCGCGAACATCGACAGCACGAACAGGACGAGGAAGATCCACAGCGACCAGTATCCGCGCCGGTTCGCCTTAAAATTCTGCCAGCGGCGCTGGTTGAGCGGCGACAGGAACGGCCGCTTGGCGCGGCGGATGTTTTCGACCTCGGTCTTCGCGACGATCTCCGACATCAGACGTCCCTCCGCTCGAAGTCGATCCGGGGGTCGATCCAGGTGTAGATGAGGTCGGAGATCAGGCCAACGACGAGGCCGATCAGCGAGAAGATGTAGAGGGTTGCGAACACCACGGCGTAGTCGCGGTCAAGCACGGAGCGGAAGCCGAGCAGGCCCAGGCCGTCGAGCGAGAAGATGTTCTCGATCAAGAGCGAGCCGGTGAAGAAGGCCGAGATGAAGGCGGCCGGGAAGCCGGCGATGATGAGCAGCATCGCGTTGCGGAACACGTGGCCATAAAGCACCTGGCGCTCGGAAAGGCCCTTGGCGCGGGCGGTGACGACATATTGCTTGCGGATCTCGTCCAGGAACGAGTTCTTGGTCAGCAGCGTCGTCGTCGCGAAGGCCGAGAGCACCATCGCCGTCAGCGGCAGCGTCAGGTGCCAGAAATAGTCGAGGATGCGCTCGGGCCAGGAAAGGTCCCACCAGTTCTCCGAGACGAGGCCGCGCAGCGGGAACCAGTCGAAGAACGATCCGCCCGCAAACAGCACCATCAAGAGGATCGCGAACAGGAAACCGGGGATCGCGTAGCCGACGATGACGATGCCGCTGGTCCACACGTCGAAGGCCGAGCCGTCCTTGACTGCCTTGCGGATGCCGAGCGGGATCGAGATCGCGTAGGAAATCAGCGTGATCCACAGACCGAGCGAGATCGACACAGGCATCTTCTCGAGGATCAGGTCGACCACGGATATGTCGCGGAAATAGCTGTCGCCGAAATCGAAGCGGATGTAGTTCCAGATCATCGTGACGAAGCGCTCGAGCGGCGGCTTGTCGAAGCCGAACTGCTGCTCGAGCTTGGCGATGAAGGCGGGGTCGAGGCCCTGCGCGCCGCGATAGCGGAAGTCGCCCTGTTCGGCCGCGCTGTTGACGGCCATGTCGCCGCCGCCACCGGAGATGCGATCCATCGAGTCGCCGCCTTCGCCGGTGATCCGCGCGATGACCTGCTCGACGGGCCCGCCGGGCGCAAACTGGATGACGATGAACGATACGGCCATGATCCCGAGCAGGGTCGGGATCATCAGCAGAAGTCGGCGTAGAATATAGGCGCCCATCAGGTCGTCGATCCGGCTTCAGATATGGTCATGCAATAGCTACCGTATTGGTATGGCATGGCAAGCTTGCGTCAGCCGCTCATGCCGGTTGCGGCAACGCTTTCGGGGCGGGTCCACCAGGTGTCGAGGACACCGATATCATATTTCGGGCGGATGGCGGGCTTGTCGTAGTAGTCCCAGTAGGCGAGCCAGTGCGAGGCCTTGTGCCACTGGAAGACGAAATAGTGCCCGGCGCGCAGCAGCCGGTCCATCACGCGGTTCGCCACCCTGAACTCTTCCGGGGTCTTCGCGGCGATAACCTTTTCCAGCACCGCGTCGATCGCGGGGCTGGCGATGCCCGCCAGGTTGAACGAGCCCGGCGCGTTGGCGCTGCTCGAGCCGAACAGCTGCTTGATGAAGCGGTGCGGGTAGAGCGGCATCGGGAAACGCGCGACGACGATGTCGAAGTCAAAGTCGCGCCGGCGTAGAGTGAACTGCGAGGCGTCAACCACGCGGTAGGACGCGTCGATACCGACGCTGCGCAGGTTTTTGATGTAGGCGTTGTGGTGCGGCTCGAAGGTGTTGTCATCGTCGAGGAATTCGACCGACAGCCGCTCGCCAGAAGGGAGGAGCAGCCGGTTGCCGTCGAGCTTGCAGCCCGCCTCGGTGAAGAGCTTCATCGCCTCGCGCGCGAGCTCGCGCACCCGGCCCGAACCGTCCGTCTTCGGCGGAACGTAGGGCTCCTCGAACGCTTCCGGCGGGATGGAGTCGCGCAGCGGCTCCATGAGCGCCAGCTCCGCCTCGTCGGGCAGGCCGGAGGCCTTGTGCTCCGTCTTTTCGTAGAACGACGCCGAGCGTTCATACGAATTGTACATCAGGTTCGCGTTGGCCCATTCGAAGTCGAACAGCAGCCCGATCGCCTTGCGCACGCGCGGGTCGGAGAACTTTTCCCGGCGCGTGTTGAGGAACCAGGCCTGCCCGCCCGAGGGCGTTTCGTCCGGGATCTCCTCGCGTTTGACGCGCCCGTCGAGGATGGCCGGGAAGTTGTAATCGTGCGCCCAGCTGCGCGAGGTGAATTCCTCGCGGAACAGGACGTGCCCGGCCTTGAACGCCTCGAAGCTCGCAGTGCGGTCGCGGTAGTATTCGTAGCGGATGCGGTCGAAGTTGAAGCGGCCGACCATCAGCGGATGCCTGGCCGCCCAGTGGTCCGGCACCCGGTCGAACTCGATGTACGAGCCGAAGGCGAAACGGCCGAGCTTGTAGGGGCCGGAGCCAAGAGGCGCTTCGGACAGCGTTGCCTCGAAATCGCGGCCTTCCCACCATTTGGCGGAAAAGATCGGTGCGCCGACGATGCTGAGGATCGTCGACATGTTGCTGTCGGCAAGCACGGTGACGACGACCTTGTCGTCGCCGACGGCTTCAACGGTCTCGATCTGTCGCAGCGACGAAGCGAGGTTCTCGTGTCCCTTGTCGCGCAGCGTCGTCAGCGAAAAGACGACGTCCGCCGGCGTGATCGGCGAGCCGTCGTGGAAGTAGGCTTCCGGGTCGAGCTCGAACTGCCAGGTGCGGCGGTCGTCGCTGACCGTCACCGTGCGCGCGACATAGCCATAGGCGCTCGACAGCTCGTCGGAGGTGGATTGCATCAGGCTGGCGAAGGTCAGCTCCATACCGAACGGGCCGTTGCCGCGCAGGACGTAACTGTTGAGCGTGTCGAAGGTGTTGAAGTTCTGGTTGAATCTGATCGCCGCCGCCTGCGGCACGATCCGCCCGCCCTTCGGCGCTTCCGGATTGACGTAGTCGAGATGCCTGAAGTCCGGCGGGTATTTCAGGTCCCCGAACGCCGAGATGCCGTAGAGCGGTGTCTGCGTCCTGATTTCGGCTTCGGCGATGCTCGGCAGCTGCGGCGCGATGACTGCAGCCCCCCCGAGGGCGAGGAAGCTGCGGCGGTGAAGGCCGATCCGCTGCGTCATTTCCCGGCCTCGACTTCGATGCTCTCCTCGATCGCCGCCTCCCGCTGCGGGATCACCCACCACGACATGAGGTCGACGCCGATGTAGCGCGGCTGCTGCTCGGGGATGCCGAACTTGTTCCAGAACGCGAAGCGCATCGTCGGCTGGTAGTACTGCGGGATCGCGTAGTAGTTCCAGAGGAGCACGCGGTCGAGCGCGCGGGTCGCGGCGACCAGCTCCTCGCGGTCCTTGGCGTAGATGATCTTGTCGATCAGCGCGTCGACGACCGGGTTCTTGATGCCGGGGACATTGCGCGAGCCCGGCGAGTCGGCCGCCTTGCTGCTCCAGTAGTCGCGCTGCTCGTTGCCGGGCGATTCGCTCTGCGGGAAGCCGGCGGTGATCGCCTCGAACTCGAAGGCCTGGTAGCGCTGGACGTACTGCGACGTGTCGACGATGCGCAGCGAGGCATCAATGCCGAGACGCCTGAGCGTCTGGATCAGGCCGCCCGCGATGACTTCAGAGGTGGGCGAGCCGCCGAGGAACTCGATCTTGAACTGCTCGCCGGTCTGCTTGTTGACCATGCGGCCGTCCTTGATGGCCCAGCCAGCCTCGTCGAACAGCTTTACCGCCTCGCGCAGATTGTCACGCTCGGCCGTGCGCGAATCGAACACCGGCAGCTTGAACTCCTCGATGAACAGCTCCGGCGGCAGGTCCTTGCGGAACGGCTCGAGGATTTCCAGCTCCTTGCCCTCCGGCAGACCCCGCGATGCGAGCTCGGAATTTTCCCAGTAGCTCGACAGCCGCTTGTTCATGCCGAAGAACTGCAGCCGGTTCTGTTCCTCGAAATTGTAGGCGAGGGTGAGGGCCTTGCGGATGCGGCGGTCCTGAAAGCGCGGCAGGCGCATGTTGAACACGAAGGCCTGCATCTGCTGCACGCCGCCCTGCTGGAACTCGCGCTTGATGACGTCGCCGCGCTCGAAGGCGGGGAACTTGTACTCGACCGCCCAGCGGCGGGTGCTGAGCTCGCGCCGCACGTCCTCGATGCCGCCCTTGGTGAAGGCGACGAAGGCGGCGTTGTCGTCCTGGAAGTAGGTGTAGACCAGCTCGTCGAAATTGTTGCGGCCGATGTTCACCGGGATCTTCTCGCCCCAGTAGTCCTTCACGCGCTCGTAGACGACGCGGTTGCCGGGCGAGAACGACTTGACCTTGTAGGGACCGCTGCCGAGCGGCGGCTCCAGCGTCGGGTTGCGGATGTCGCGCTTCTGACCTTTCGCGTTCTCGCCTTCCCACCAGTGCTTCGGCAGGACGTAGAGGTCGCCCATGATGTGCGGGAGTTCCCGGTTGCCGGTCTGGTCGAAGCGGAACTCGACCTCATGGTCGTTGAGCGCGACCGCTTCCTTCACGTTGGCGAAATAGCCGCTGTATTGCGGGCTGATCTCCTTGAGGACGTTGAGCGACCAGATCACGTCCTCGGCGGTGATCGGCGTGCCGTCATGCCAGCGCGCGTCCTTGCTGAGACGGTAGGTGGCCGAGGAATAGTCGTCCGGGTACTTGAAGGCCTCGGCGATCAGCGCGTGGCTGGTGCCCGCCTCGTCGGGCGACTGCTCCATCAGCGTTTCCCACACCTGGGTGATTCCCGCAGCCGGTGTGCCGCGGATGATGAACGGGTTGAAGCTGTCGAAGGTGCCGAACGCGGTGCTGTTCAGCGTGCCGCCCTTGGGCGCGTCGGGATTGACGTACGGGTAGCGCTCGAAGGGGGCGGTCTCGGCGTTCTCGGCGATGAGCGACGAAGTGGTGCGCCATTCATCTGCGCTGGCGGGGAGGGCTGCCGCAGAAAGCGTTGCCATCGCAGACAGGCCCGCGACCAGGTTACGCCAGCTCAAAATTCCCATCTTCGTCCTCGCGCCTCGGTTTCGGTTCGGGTCGATTCGGGGAGAGTAACCGCTTGCGTGGGGATTGGAACTGCTCCCCCGGTGATTTGCCTCGCCCGGATCAACGATAACAAAAAAGCCGGGCTAAACCCGGCTTTTTCGTGATCCGAAGATTAAATCCGCGTTACTGCGCAGCGGGCTGCTCGGCCGGAGCCTCGGTGGCCGGGGCAGTCTCCGGCGAAGCGGAGGTGCCGTCGTCCTGCGTGTCAGGCTGTGCCGGCGCGGCGTCAGCCGGAGCGGAAGGTGCAGCGTCTGCCGGAGCTTCCTGGGCAGCCGGAGCAGCGTCGGCCGGAGCGGCTTCCTCAGCCGGGGCCGCGTCGCCCGCGCCAACCTCAGGCAGCGGAGCCGGTTCGTCGGCCAGAGTGCGCAGGTATGCGATCAGGTCTGCTTCCTGCTCCGGCTTCTTCACGCCAGCGAACGCCATGGCGGTGCCCGAGACGTAGCTACGCGGAGCCTTCAGGAAGCCCGAGAGGTGCTCGTAGTCCCAGACGACCTGACCGCCCTGCGAGAACTCGCGCATGCCAGCCGAGTAGCTGAAGCCCTCATGCGAGGCGACCGGACGGTTCACGATGCCCCAGAGGTTCGGGCCGACCTTGTTTGCGCCACCCTTTTCCGCGGTGTGGCAGGCCGCGCACGGCTTGAAGACAGCCTGGCCCTTTGCCGGGTCGGCGTTCTGCAGCAGTTCGGCGATCGACGGGCCTTCGGCGGCAGCCTCGCCGCCAGCGCCGGCACCGCCACCTTCCACGACCGCGACTGCGTAACCGGGGGTCTCGGGCGCGTGCGTGGCGAAGATGGTATCGGACGCAAGGCTGACCGAAAACATCACAAACACCACTGCAAGGAACGCGCCGATCAGCTTATTGAGCTCGAACGAATCCATCATCTGCCAAAGGCTCCCTTGATCCGGCCAACTAGGCCCGCCGTGCGTCAATTCAACCTGCGTCCTGCGCGGCCGAAATCCCCCGTGCGGCGGGTGCCGGTGAAAATCGCGCGGAAACTAGGTCTTTTGCTCGTTCCTTGCAACACATATAAGAACGCTTCCCGGTGAGACGTTTTGCCACTTTTCCAGCTGTCGAGCACGTGAATTCCTATGTCAGTCCTTATTCTTATACCGGCGCGCATGGCGTCGACGCGCCTGCCAGGCAAGCCCCTTGCGGACATTGCCGGCCGTCCTATGATTGTTCACGTGGCCAACCGCGCCAGACAGAGCGGTTTGGGGCGCGTCGTCGTCGCCACCGATTCGCCTGAGGTAGCCGATGCTGCCCGAGCTCACGGCCACGAAGCCGTGATGACCGATACGAAGCACCAGTCCGGCTCCGATCGCGTGTTCGAGGCACTTCAGACGCTTGATCCGGAAGGGAAGATCGAATCCATCATCAACCTGCAGGGCGACCTGCCGACGATCGATCCCGCCGTGATCCAGGCAGCTCTTGCGCCGCTCGATGATCCGGCGGTGGACATCGGCACGCTCGGCGTCGAGATCGTTGATGAGGAAGAAAAGACCACGTCGAGCGTGGTGAAGATCGTGGGTTCGCCGGTAAGCTCCACGCGCCTTCGAGCGCTCTACTTTACCCGCGCCACCGCCCCGTGGGGCGAAGGCCCGCTCTACCATCATGTCGGCATCTACGCCTGGCGCCGCGCAGCGCTGGAGCGATTCGTCTCGCTTGGCCAGTCGGTGCTTGAAAAGCGCGAGAGCCTGGAGCAGCTTCGCGCGCTCGAAGCCGGCATGCGTATCGACGCCGAAATCGTCAATTCCGTCCCGCTCGGCGTCGACACGCCACAAGACCTCGAACGCGCCCGCGCTCTTATCGAAGGCCGCTAATCATGATTGCCAAGACCAACAGGATCTCGTTCCAGGGCGAACCCGGTGCCAACTCCGACACCGCCTGCCGCGACATGTTCCCGGACATGGAGCCGCTGCCGTGCCCGTCGTTCGAGGACGCGTTCAACGCGGTGGAGACCGGCAAGGCGGACCTCGCCATGATCCCGATCGAGAACACGCTCGCGGGCCGCGTCGCCGACATCCACTATCTCTTGCCCGAGTCGCGCCTTTTCATCGTCGACGAGTACTTCCTGCCGATCCACTTCCAGCTCATGGTCCTGCCGGGCGTGAAGAAGGAAGGGATCAAGTCGGTCCACAGCCACATCCACGCCCTCGGCCAGTGCCGCAAGGTGATCCGCAAGAACCGCTGGAAGCCGGTCGTCTCGGGTGACACGGCAGGTGCCGCGCGCATCGTCGCCGAAGAAGGCGACCGGTCCCAGGCCGCGCTTGCGCCGCGCCTTGCCGCCTCGCTCTACGGCCTCGACATCATCGAGGAGAACGTCGAGGATGCCGAGAACAACGTCACCCGCTTCGTCGTGCTGTCGAAGGAAAAGCGCTGGGCGCCGCGCACCGACCCGTCCGAACTGATGATGACGACCTTCGTCTTCCGGGTGCACAACATTCCGGCCGCGCTCTACAAGGCGCTCGGCGGCTTTGCCACCAACAGCGTCAACATGACCAAGCTCGAGAGCTATCAGCTCGGCGGCAAGTTCTATTCGACGCAGTTCTACGCCGACATCGAAGGGCATCCGGACGACAAGAACGTCGCCCAGGCCCTCAAGGAGCTCGCCTTCTTCTCCAAGGAAGTGCGCATCCTCGGCGTCTACAAGGCCCACCCGTTCCGCCTGACCCAGGACCAGGATCAGGACGACTGAAATTGCAGGTTCAAGGCCGCAAAGGCATTTTCGCGTTCACGCGCCATGAACTCGCGCTGATCGCCATCACCGTCGTGTGGGGCGGCACGTTCCTCATCGTCCAGAAGGCGATGACAGTGAGCGGGCCGGCATTCTTCGTCGGCATCCGCTTTCTCGCTGCTGGCGCCGTGACCTGCATCCTGTTCCACAAGGGCATGCGCGGCTTTACCCACCGCGAAATCTTTGGCGGCATCGCGATCGGCTTCACGCTGGCGATCGGCTACGGCCTGCAGACCTATGGCCTGCAGACGATCACCAGCAGCCAGTCGGCCTTCCTGACGGCGCTGTACGTTCCGATCGTGCCGCTGTTGCAGTGGCTGGTGCTCGGGCGCCTGCCGCGCCTGATGAGCTGGGTCGGCATCGTCTTCGCCTTTGCAGGCCTCGTGCTTTTATCGGGACCCGATGCCGGAACGATCAGCCTCAGCGTGGGCGAGATTGCGA